>JAWWPK010000363.1:0-8029 GCA_033854925.1 Nocardioidaceae bacterium
CGGAACGGCCCCATCGCCATGCCCCAGCTCTCGAGCGCGGCATCGATGCGCTCCGGCGCCACGCCGGCTCCCAGCAGCACCATGGCCTGGCGGAGGTACTGGTCCATCATCCGGTTGCCGATGAAGCCGTCCCCGACCTGCGCGACCACGGAGATCTTTCCGAGCTGCTTGACCAGGCCGGCCGCCCGGGCGAGGACGTCGTCCGACGTGGCGCGGCCCTGGACCAGCTCCACCAGCCGCATGACGTGAGCGGGGCTGAAGAAGTGCAGTCCCACGACGCGCTCCGGTCTCGACGTGGCCGCGGCGATCAGGTTCAGGTCGAGCGACGAGGTGTTGGAGGCCAGCACGGTCTCCGGTCCGACCGCCCCATCGAGCTCCTTGAAGAGAGTCTGCTTGGCGCCCAGGTCCTCGAAGATCGCCTCGATCACGACCTGGGACTCGACCAGCTCGGCGACGTCGGTGACTCCCGCGAGCCGTCCCATCCGGGCCGTCACCTCGTCGGCGGTCAGCCGCCCTCGCACCACGGCCCTGTCCAGCTCGGCACCGATGGCCGAGACCGCTTCCTGCAGCCGGCGAGGGTCGGTCTCGAGCAGCTGGGTGGAGATGCCGGCGCCGAGCAGGGCCAGCACGATGCCGCGACCCATGGTGCCGCCGCCGACCACGGCCGCCCGCTCGATGGGCGACGGTGTCGGACCGGCGACACGACCCGCGCGTCGGTCGCCGAGAAATGCGTAGCGAAACGCCTTGGCCTCCGCCGAGTCGGCCAGCTCCTTGAAGAGCTGGAGCTCTCGGACGAGGCCTTCGTCGAACGGCCCGACGGCAGCCTTGAGGGCCTCCACGGCAAACCGAGCACCCGGCGTCGCCAGCGGTCCTCTCGAGACTGCCCTGGCCACCGATGCCAGTAGCGGCTCGGCCGTGGCTCGGTCGACCACTCGATCGCGCAGCCGAGGTGGTGTCGCCTCGGCAGCCGACGCGATCGCGAGTCGACGTGCGGCCGCCACCGGATCCTCGTCTGCGACCAGGTCGACCAGGCCCGCGTCGTACGCCGCCGCCCCGTCGACCTGTCGCCCGGACAGGATGAGGTTGCTCGCGAGCTCCATCCCCACCGCACGGGGAAGACGCTGGGTTCCGCCGGCACCGGGCATGAATCCGAGCTTCGTCTCGGGCAGTCCGAGCTTCGCGGTGCTCGAGGCGACCCGGTGGTGGCATGCCAGAGCCAGCTCCAGGCCACCCCCCAGCGCCACGCCCCCGATCGCCGCGACCACGGGCTTCCTCATCGAGTCGAGGAAGCCGGTGATGGTCAGGTGCAGGTTCGGGTCGGCCAGCCCCTCCCCCGTGTCGAACTCCGCCAGGTCGGCTCCCGCACTGAAGAGGCCGCCCTGCCCGGACACGACCACAGCGACCACGGCCGCGTCGTCCTCGGCGGACTCCAACGCCTCGAGCAGTCCGGCCCGCACGGGGCGGCTCAGGGTGTTGACCGGCGGGTTGTCGATGACGATGTGCGCCACGGCGTCGGTCACCGTCACGCGCACTGGAGCCGCGCTCGGCGCGTCCGAGGACCGAGGCACCCGCCCGTGGACCCGCACCTCGGCGATCGAGCGACCGTCATCGGACTCCACCGAGACGTCGTAGATGCCGCTCGCCTCGCTGCGATGCCGCTCGCCTGCGGTGGCGGTGAGGACGTCACCGGCCCGAGCGGGGGCGAGGAAGTCGATGTCGGAGTGCGTCGAGACGCCGGGTCGGCCCCCCGTGCAGAGGGCGTAGGCGGCCGCCGTGTCGGCCAGCGTGAACAGGTAGCCCCCATGGGCGATCCCGTGACCGTTGCACATGGCGTCCGTGACCGGCATCCGCAACCGCACCCGGCCGGGCTCGGCCGCTTCGATGGTGATGCCCAGCGCGCGTGCGGCGGGGTCGGCGCCGTAGAGCGCGTTGACACGGTCAGCCGCTGATGACATGCGACAGAAATATCACGATCGCGGATCGTTCGTCAATCGTGCGAACAACTGGCGGCTAGGTCTCGAGACCCCTGAAGTACTCGACGGCCTTGGCCGACCAGGCCTGGTCGCAGGACAGGAAGAGCTCTCGAGCCCGCTCCCGAGGCCACCTGCGGGGCAGCAACGACTCCGGCAGCTCCGGATCGAACTGCGGGAAGTGCCGCCAGTCGCTGTACATCCTGATCCAGCTCCCGAAGTACTGCTCGGGCGTCTTCGGCCGCACCCGGGAGAACTCCTGCACGAAGTCGGCATAGCGCTCACGAAGGCTGTCGAGGTCCCATGCCGTCTGAGCCATCTCGGCCGGGGTGTGGCTGGCCAGCCGGTCGGTCACGAAGACGAAGGAGCCCCCCGGGATGTCGCCCGAGTCGAGCAGGGCGAGCGCAGCCGCTTCGTGCTCGGCGTGGGGGGAGATGAAGAGCCCGTTGCCCAGGGACCCGAACCCGAGCCATTCCAGCTGGGTGCGCAACCGGTAGCGGACCTCGCGCCGCTCCTCGGGGATGGTCATGGAGACGAGCAACCACCGCTCGTCCCACGCCGGCTGGTCGCCGAACGTCAGGGTGCGCTGTCGCCCTTCCCGCAGCAGGGCCAGGCCGTCCTCGCTGAGGTGCATCAGTGACCGGCGACCCACGCGCTCGCTCTTCAGCAAGCCTTCGCGGGCCGCCCGGGCGACCACTTGGCGGGCCGCGACCGCGGAGACGTCCAGGGCTCCCAGCGCGGTGACCAGGCTCTCCTGCCAGACGCTCTCGCCGTACGGCGCCACGGCCTCGCCGAGGACGGTGAGCATCAACGTTCGGGCGGTGCGACCGCCCTCGCGCGTGCCATCCGTCCCGTCCACCATGGCAAAACCTTAGCCGGGTCGACGCTGGTGGCCTGCGGGCTTGCCGGGAACCTGACGAGATGTCAGAATGATCAGGAAACCTGATCATTCTTCCGAGAGAGCTGGTTACTCGTGACAGAGCCGCACGTCGTGACCGATGGTCACCCGCCCGAGAGCATCGGCCTGCCCGGCACGCTCCGCGCCGAGCGCCGGGGCCACGTGGCCGTGCTGACGCTGGCCCGGCCGGCGAAGCGAAATGCGCTCAACGACGAGACGATCCTCGGCATCGAGCGGTTCTTCACCTCCCTCGAGCCGGACGTCAGGGCCGTGGTGATCGCCGCCGACGGCGACCACTTCTCCGCCGGGCTGGACCTGATGGAGATGGGCACCCGGGACACCCTGGCCGGGGTCGTCCACTCCCGGATGTGGCACCGCGTGTTCGACCTGGTCGAGAACGGTGCGGTGCCGGTCGTCTCGGCGCTCAAGGGCGCCGTGGTCGGCGGGGGGCTCGAGCTGGCCGCTGCCACGCACATCAGGGTGGCCGAGCGCTCGACGTTCTACGCCCTTCCGGAGGGCCAGCGGGGCATCTTCGTGGGCGGTGGCGCCGCGGTCCGGGTGCCCCGGCTGATCGGAGTCGCCCGGATGACGGACCTGATGCTCACCGGCCGCCGCTACGACGCCGATGAGGGCGCTGCGTTCGGGCTCAGCCAGTACGTCGTACCGAACGGCACCGGAGTCGCGAAGGCGCTCGAGCTCGCCGGACTCATCGCCGAGAACGCACCCCAGACGAACTTCGCCGTCCTCCAGGCGCTGCCGCGCATCGCCGAGGCGAACCCCCGCGAGGGCTACCTGATGGAGGCGCTGATGTCGGCGATCACCCAGGGCACGGACGACGCCAAGCTCCGGATGCGCGAGTTCCTCGACGGTCGCGGCGCCAAGGTGACCGACCGGTGAGCCCAGAGGTCAGCGCAGGTGACGTGATGTGGACGCCGCCCGCCGACGTGCTCCAGCACAGCCGGGTCGGCCGGTTCCTCGACTGGGTGGCCGAGAACCGTGGCCTGCGGATGAGCAGCCACGACGAGCTGTGGCGCTGGTCGGTCGAGGACCTCGACGGGTTCTGGTCGGCGGTGTGGGAGCACTTCGGGGTGGTCTCGCACTCGCCGTACACCGAGGTCCTGGCCCGGAGCGTGATGCCGGGAGCGCGGTGGTTCCCGGGAGCGCTGCTCAACTACGCCGAGCACGCCCTCGGCGGGCCGGGCGACGGGGACCGGGTGGCCGTGCTCGGCCGCTCCCAGACCCGGGGCGACGTCGACCTCACCTTCGCCGAGCTGGGCGACCAGGTCGCTCGGGCGCGCACCGTCCTGGCCACGCTGGGAGTCCGGCGTGGCGACCGAGTGGCCGGCTACCTCCCCAACGTCCCCGAAGCCCTGGTGGCCTATCTCGCGACGGCCAGCCTGGGGGCGACGTGGGCCGGTTGCGCAACCGAGTTCGGTGCCCGCAGCGTGGTCGACCGCTTCGCGCAGGTGGAGCCGACCGTCCTGCTCGTGGCCGGCGGCTACCGCTACGGCGCCAAGGGCGTGGACCGCGGCGAGCAGGTCCGGGAGATCCGCGCGGGCCTGCCCGGAGTCAGCCACGTGCTCGACATCGAGTACGGCGAGTGGCGGGTCGATGACGCGCTCTCCTGGCCGGAGCTCCTCGCCGCCGTCGAGCAGCCGGTGCTCGCCTTCGAACCGGTGCCCTTCGACCATCCGCTCGTCGTGCTGTTCTCCTCCGGCACGACAGGGCGGCCCAAGGCGATCGTCCACGGGCACGGCGGGATCCTCCTCGAGCACCTGAAGAACCACGCCCTGTCCTGGGACCTCGGGCCGCAGGACCGGATGCTCTGGTTCAGCACCACCGCCTGGATGATGTGGAACGCGCTGGTGTCCTCGCTCCTGGTCGGCAGCTCGATCGTGATGGTCGACGGCGACCCGGCGTACCCCGACCTGACCTGGCAGTGGCGGCTCGCCGAGGAGACCCGGGCGACCCTGATGGGCGCCAGTCCCGGGTTCGTGATGGCCTGCCGGGCCGCCGGCGTCGACCTGCGGACGGGCTACGACCTGAAGATCCGGGTCGTGGGCTCGGCCGGCTCGCCGCTGCCGCCCGAGGGCTACGCGTGGATCCGTGAGCAGCTGGGTCCCGACGTGATGCTCAACGTCGGCAGCGGCGGCACCGACGTCTGCACCGGGCTGGTGCAGAACAACCCGTTGCTGCCGGTGCTCGCTGGCAGGATCTCCGGGAGAGCGCTGGGTGCCGACGTGCACGCCTTCAACGACGCGGGCCACAAGGTCCTCCACGAGCCCGGCGAGCTCGTGATCACCTCCCCGATGCCGTCGATGCCGGTGGGGTTCTGGGGGGACGCGGACGGGTCGTTGCTGCGGGCGGCGTACTTCGACCACTTCCCGGGGGTGTGGCGCCACGGCGACTGGATCGTCTTCGACGACGACGGCAGCTGCGTGGTGACAGGTCGCTCGGACGCGACGCTCAACCGGGGGGGAGTGCGGCTCGGAACCGCCGAGTTCTACCGCGTGGTGGAAGAGCTCGACGAGGTCAGCGACAGCATCGTCGTACACCTCGAGGACCCGGACGGTGGCAACGGTGAGCTCCTGCTCTTCGTCTCCCTGTGCCCGGGGGTCGACCTCGACGATGCGCTGCGCGGGCGGATCCGTGGCGTGCTTCGTACGGCGCTCTCACCACGCCATGTCCCGGACGCCATCGAGGCGGTGTCGGCGGTGCCGCGCAACCTGACCGGCAAGAAGCTCGAGCTGCCGGTGAAGAGGATCCTGCAGGGCGCAGCGGTCCGCGACGTCGCGAGTCCCGACGCACTCGCGGTGCCGGCGTCGCTCGACGTGTTCGTCGAGCTGGCCCGCACCCGGGACCGGGTGCACGCATGATCGCGCCCGAGGACATCAGGACGGTGGCCGTGGTCGGGACCGGGGCGATCGGGACCAGCTGGGCCACCCTCGTGCTGGACCGGGGGCTCGACGTCGTGGCGACCGACCCGGCACCCGGCGCGGAGGACCGGCTGCTCGCGTCCCTGGAGCCGACCCGGTCCGCGGGCAGCGTCCGCTTCGTGGCGGACACCGTCGAGGCCGTCGGCGGTGCCGACCTGGTCCTGGAGAGCGGCCCGGAGCGGCTTGAGCTCAAGCGCGAGCTGTTCGGTCTCCTCGATGCGGCCACCGAGCCTGACGTGCTCCTGGCCAGCAGCTCCTCCGGCCTTCCGCCCAGCTCGTTCCAGCGCGGCTGTCGCTATCCGGAACGGGTGCTGGTCACCCATCCGTTCAACCCACCGCACCTCGTCCCGCTGGTCGAGGTCGTGGGCGGCGCGGACACCTCCGAGGAAGCGGTCGACTCCGCGATGGCGGTGATGCGCCACTTGGGAAAGAGCCCGATCCGGCTCCGGCGCGAGCTGCCCGGCCACGTGGCCAACCGGCTGCAGGCCGCCCTGTGGCGCGAGGCCTACTACCTGGTCGGCGAGGGCGTGGTGTCGGTGACCGACCTGGACCTGGCCATCTCCTCGGGTCCCGGCCTGCGGTGGGCGCTGCTCGGCCCGTTCGCCACCCAGCACCTCTCGGGAGGTCCGGGCGGCCTCGCGCACGTGCTCGAGCACCTCGGGCCGCCGATGGTGGAGTGGTGGGACGACCTCGGTTCGCCCGAGCTCACGCCCGAGCTCGTGGCCACCCTCGTCGAGGGCGTCCGCGAGGAGCTGGGCGGTCGCGAGGAGGTCGTGGCCGCGACGCGTGACGAGGCGCTGCGCGAGCTGCTCGAGACCAAGGCTCGCCTCGGGCTCGATGCACCGGCCGCCCGGGAGGTGCGGTGAAGGACCAGGGGCTCGGCTCGTGGCCGGCGCGCCGGGCGCGGTCGACGCCGGACAAGGCGGCGCTCGTCCAGGCCGGCCGGGTGACGACGTACGCCGAGCTCGACTCCCGCTCGACCCTGCTGGCGCTCGGCCTGCGCGAGCGCGGCGTCGCCGCCGGGGACCGGGTGGCTTTCCTGGGGCTCAACTCCGTGGAGCTGGTCGAGACGATGTTCGCGACAGCCAAGCTCGGCGCGGTGTTCCTGCCCGTCAACACCAGGCTGGCCCCACCCGAGCTGGCCCACGTGCTCGCGGACAGCGGCGCGCGGTTGTTGATCTGGCAGGACGGGTTCGGCCGTGGTGTCGAATCTCCGGAGGCGGCGGCGCTCGAGCTCGAGCGGGTGCGGATCGCAGCCACCGGCGACCTGCCCCTGGCCGGCCTCTACGGACCGGACGGGGCGGTCGACGAGCCGATCGGGCTGGACGACCTGTTCATGATCCAGTACACGTCGGGCACGAGTGGCCGGCCCAAGGGCGTGATGCTCACGCACGGCAACATCGTCTGGAACGTGTTCAACCTGATGGTCGACGTCGACCTCCGCAGCGACGAGGTGGCGCTGGTGACCGCGCCGCTCTTCCACACCGCCGCGCTCAACCAGGTGCTTTTCCCGACGATCCTCAAGGGCGGGACGGCGTTGATCGAGTCCCGCTTCGACGCTGGGCGGGCGCTCGAGCTGATCGAGAGCGAGGGGGTGACGCTGCTGTTCGGGGTGACCTCGATGTACCTCTCGATCGCGGCGGCTCCGGGGTTCGCCACGGCCGACCTGGCCACCCTGCGCAGCGCGCTGAGCGGCGGTGCCCCGATTCCCGAGTCGCTGCTGCGGACCTGGCTCGATCGCGGGCTGATGATCACCCAGGGCTACGGGCTGACCGAGTCCTCCCCCGGCGCGACGATGCTGCGTGCCGCCGACGGCGTCCGCAAGCTGGGGTCCGCCGGGACTGCCTGCTTCTTCAGCGACGTGCGGGTCGTGTCGTCGGGCCTTGATCAGGTCGACGTCGGCGAGCCCGGCGAGGTGCTGGTGCGGGGGCCGAACGTGACGCCCGGCTACTGGCAGGACCCGGCCGCGACGGACGCCGCCTTCGTGGACGGCTGGCTGCGCACCGGCGACCTGGCAGTCGTGGACGACGAGGGCTACCTGCGGATCGTGGACCGGCTCAAGGACATGTACATCTCAGGCGGCGAGAACGTCTACCCGGCCGAGGTGGAGCAGGCCATCCACAGCCATCCGGCCATCGCCGAGTGCGCGGTCATCGGCGTACCGGACCCGCGCTGGGGAGAGGTCGGCCGGGCCGTCGTCACCCTTCACGAGGGCGCGAGCCTGA
>JAWWPK010000364.1:0-8910 GCA_033854925.1 Nocardioidaceae bacterium
TTGGGCTCCAGGGACGGGTCGTGCAGCGTGCCGAACGTCCCCACCAGCGCATCGGTCGCCACGAGGCCGCGCACCGTGTCGTCGGTGAACCGCTTCTCGATCACCTCGCCCAGCGGCGTGGTGACGAAGTCTCGCCACGTCGCCTTGTCCACGTGCGCGGCGAGGTCCTTCTCCCAGGGCAACGGCTCCAGGAGGGTCGGCTCGATCGCCCGCGCCATCGCCGCCACCTCGGAGTAGAAGCTGCACCACGTGTCGTACTCGCGACTGCTGTCGGTCAGCTCGATGAACGAGGTGCGGGTGCGCTTGCCCTCGGGGTTCTCGACCAGCAGCCCGCGGTGCCGGCCGTCGCGGACCCACGGCGCGTACGACGTGACCGGTCGCGAGGTGAGGCGGACGTCGAGGTCGAGCTCGTTCATCAGCCGGACCGGCATCAGGGAGACCAGGTCCGCGTAGCGCGAGACCTGCGTGGGCCGGCCCACGAACGGCTGCGCCGTGACCGTGGCTCCGCCGACGCGGGTCAGCCGCTCCAGGACCAGCACGGAGAGTCCGGCCCGAGCGAGGTAGGCCGCCGCGACCAGGCCGTTGTGGCCGGCGCCCACGATCGCGACGTCGTACCGCCCGAAGGCGGCGTGAGGGGTCGTCACGTCCCCAACTTAGTCGCGGTCGGGGTCAGGGCGCCGTCATCGGCGCACGGAATATGCAACGTTCAACTACCGTTGAGCTCGGTACCGAACCAGCCAGAGGAGATGGGTACCCATGCCCGCCATCACCGTCGAAGACCTCAGCGTCCTGCCGCGCCTGCGCGCGCCCGGGCTCGGCGACCAGCCGCGCCCCGTGTGGCAGGTGACGACGGCCCCGTCCGGCTTCGAGGGCGAGGGCTTCCCGGTGCGCCGGGCGTTCGCCGGCATCGACCTCCAGCGCCTCGACCCGTTCGTCATGATGGACCAGATGGGCGAGGTGGAGTACGCGCCCGGCGAGCCCAAGGGCACCCCGTGGCACCCGCACCGCGGCTTCGAGACCGTCACCTACATCATCGACGGCGTCTTCGACCACCAGGACAGCCACGGTGGCGGCGGCACGATCACCAACGGCGACACCCAGTGGATGACCGCCGGCTCCGGGCTGCTGCACATCGAGGCGCCGCCGGAGTGGCTGGTGCAGCAGGGCGGCCTGTTCCACGGCATCCAGCTGTGGGTGAACCTCCCTCGCGACGCCAAGATGAACGCCCCGAAGTACCAGGACATCCGCTCCGGCGAGGTCCAGCTGCTCACCTCGGCCGACGCCGGCTCGCTGGTCCGCGTCATCGCGGGCTCGGTGGACGGCCACGACGGTCCCGGCTCGACGTACACGCCGATGTCCCTGGTGCACGCGACCGTCGAGCCCGGTGCCCGCCTGGACCTCCCATGGGACGTCGACTTCAACGCCCTCGTCTACGTGCTCAACGGCAGCGGCACCGTGGGCACCGACGGCCGCCCGGTGCACTCCGGACAGTCCGCCGTGCTCGGCGCCGGCGACTACCTCACGATCACCGCCGACCGGAGCCAGGAGAGCCGCTCGCCCAAGCTCGACGTGATCGTGGTCGGCGGGAAGCCGATCCGCGAGCCGCTCGCCTGGGCCGGCCCGTTCGTGATGAACACCAAGGACGAGGTCCTCAAGGCCTACGAGGACTTCCAGCACGGCCACTTCGGCCACATCCCGGCCTGACCCCGCCGACTCGGCGTCTAGGGTCGCTGGGTGGCCCGGATCTACCGCGACGCTTACGGCGTCCCGCACATCCGGGCCAGCAACATCCTCGACCTCGCGCACGGGCAGGGCCACGCCATGGCGTGCGACCGGGCCTGGCAGCTGGAATACCAGCGCCGCCGAGCCACCGGCACCGCCGCCGAGGTGCTCGGTGCGCCCCAGCTGGCGTGGGACACGTGGGCCCGCCAGACCCGGATCGGCGACACCGCCCGACGGGCGTTCGACGGGCTGGGGGAGGAGTCCCGCGCCTTCGTCACGGCGTACGTCGAGGGAGTGAACGCCGGGCTGCAGGGCAGCTCGTCGGCCCCCGCCCCCGAGCTCGAGCGGCTGGGCATCGAGCCCGCGTCATGGGAGCCGTGGACGCCGCTGGCCGTCTTCCACGCCCAGCACCTC
Organism: Nocardioidaceae bacterium; assembly: GCA_033854925.1. GTDB lineage: Bacteria > Actinomycetota > Actinomycetes > Propionibacteriales > Nocardioidaceae > Nocardioides. Next base: position 2,137 of record JAWWPK010000364.1, read on the forward strand.
CTCTTCGCGAGCGTGCCGGGCAAGCTCTGGCACCAGCGGGCGCGGGCCGCGCTCGGCGTCGACGAGGCACTGCTCTCGCGCGACCCGGCCTACGGCACCGGCAGCAACGCGTGGGCCGTCGGGGGCGCGCGGACCGCGTCCGGCCGGCCCGTCATCGGCGGCGACCCGCACCGCATCTTCGAGTCACCCGGGGTCTACGCGCAGGTGCGCCTGGCCTGCGACGAGCTCGACGTCTTCGGCTTCACCTTCCCGGGCGTCCCGGGTGTCCAGCACTTCGCGCACGCCGGCGAGGTGGCCTGGGCGATCACCAACGCCGTGGCCGACTACCAGGACATCTACGAGGAGTCCCTCGACGACGTGGTCGACGGCCGCGAGGAGACCATCGCGGTGCGCGGCGCCGACCCGGTCACGGTCGAGGTGCTGGCCACGGAGCGGGGGCCGCTGTTCGAGGTTGACCGGGACCGAGGCCGCGGGCTGGCAGTTCGCGATGCGCCCACGGTCTTGGGCGACCTCGGCTTCGAGGCGCTGCTCCCACTGCTGCGGGCGCGGACCGTCGACGACGTGGACCGCGCGCTCGACGCCTGGGTGGCACCGGTCAACAACGTGGTCATCGCCGACCGCAGCGGCGTGGTCCGGTTCCGGAACGCCGGCCGGGTGCCCGTGCGCGCCGAGGCGAACCGGCGGGGGATCGTGCCCGGGCGCGGTGCCGACACGTGGTCGGGCTGGGTCGAGCTGCCGCGCCACGACGTCCCGCCCGGCGGCCAGGTGGTCACCGCCAACGAACGGCGTGGCAGCGAGAGCGAGCTGCTCGGCAACGAGTTCGCGTCGCCGCACCGCGCGGCCCGGATCCACGCCCTGCTGCGCGACCGCGACGACCTGACCGTCGAGGACTTCGCCGCGATCCACGGCGACTCGTTCACGATCACCTCGCTCCCGCTCTGCGCGATGATCCGGGAGCTGATGCCCGGGCCGGCGGGGGAGCCGGTCCGCGACGCGATCCTGGAGTGGGACGGCGAGATGGCGGCCGGATCGCGAGGCGCGGCCGCGTTCGCCGCCTGGCGGAACGCGCTCACCACGCGGCTGTGCGCCGAACCCGCGTTCGAGCCGCTGCACGACGACTTGGTGTACGGCGCCCTGTTCGCGCCGTACCTGTCGGTGGAGGCGTACGTCGGGTGGGGCCTCGAGCCGCTCGTCGACGCCCGCACGCCGTTCGGAATCGACGTACGCCGCCTCGCGACCGACGCACTCGAGGACGCCGCGGGTCACCCCGACGCCTGGGGAGACACGCACCTGTTCGCTCCGACGCATGCGTTCGACCTCGCCGACGCCGACCTCGAGCCACCGGCGCTGCCGCAGACTCCGGTCTCCGGTGACATCGACACGGTCCGCTGCACCGGGTGGCTGCCGGGGCTCACCGACGAGGCCTACCGCGGGTCGGTCGCCCGCTACGTGTGGGACCTCGACGACCGCGCCCGGAGCGGTTGGGTGGTGCCGATGGGCGCCTCGGGCGATCCCGGGTCACCGCACCACCTCGACCAGCTGGAGGCCTGGGCCGACGCCCGCCTGGTGCCGGTCGAGCTGGACTGGGAGCGGCTCACGCCGGAGCGCTGACCAGCTCCTTCTCGAACCACGCCTGCGCGTAGGGGTTGTCGTTGTAGCGCCCGATGTGGCGGTAGCCCGCGCGCTCGTACATCGCGATGGCCTCCACGAGGGTGCCGTTGGTGTCCAGCCGCACGGTCGTGTGGCCGAGATCGGTGGTCACCTGCTCGAGGTGGCGCAGCAGCCGGGACCCGAGTCCCGCACCGCGCCACCCCGGGTGCACCCACATCCGCTTGATCTCGCCGACCCCGGGCTCGAGCTCCTGTACGCCGCCACAGGCCACCGGCTCGCCGTCGCTGCTGGCGACCACGAAGGCTCCGGCGCCCGGCGCCATGTGCTCGACGTCGTGGTGGTCGCCGGGGTCGAAGCCGGTGGGGAACCGCGTGTCGAGCTCGTCGAAGTAGCTCTGCACCGCCTGTTTCGCCTCCGGAGACCCGGGGTGCACCGACCTGATGTCGACGGTCGCCGCCCGCACCAACAGGTCGGCGGTGGCCAGCGCCTGGGTCAGCCGCTCCTGCTGCCGGCTCGTCAGCGGCGCGACGAGTCGCTCGGCGAGCTGCTCGGAGCGGTCGTCCAGCCGCGCGCGGAACGCGCGGCCTCGCCTGGTGAGCCGGGCCGTGCGGCGCCGCCGGTCGCCCGGGTCGGGCGCGAGCTGCACCAGGCCTTCGTCCTCCAGCCTGCGCAGCTGCCGGGCGAGGTGGCCGGAGTCGAGGCCGAGCCGGGCGCGCAGGTCGCGGACCGACGCGCCGGACTCGCCGATCTCGTAGACCAGCCGGGCGGCACCGAGCGGCAGCCCCAGCCCGAGGAACGACTCGTCCAGTGCGCCGATCCGTTGGGTGTAGGTGCGGTTGAACCGGCGCAGCACCTCCGTGGCGGTCATTCCCTGACTTTAGTCAGAGGTTTCGACGCGGGGAACCCCCGGACGTGAGACCGCCCCGGTCTCGGCGGAGTCCGGGGCGGCCAGCTTTCGTCGGTGCGCGGCCAGCCTCGTGGGACGGAGACGGCGACCGACACCGGGTCAACGACGCGTGGCGTCGGGCGTCACCCGGTGCCGATCCTGGTCCAGACCCCGTTTGCGGTGGCAGGTGACGGGAAACCGTCAGCGCATGACGATCCCGGCTCCCTCCGGCGACCCTGTCGTTCCGGCCGTGTTCGCGTCGCGACCGCCGATGCCGTCGATCGCGGCCTCGGCGCTGCTCGAGTCCCGGATGCTCATCGAGCGGACCCGGCGTGCGGTCGCCGCCTGGCTGAACCGGACGGACTGGCTCGCCTAGACGCAGAGATGCCGGCACGCTCCACTGGAGCGTGCCGGCACCGTCCGGCTTGTTGCGTGGCGTCGATCAGACGGCGCGCACGTTCTCGGCCTGGGGGCCCTTGGGACCCTTGGCGAGGTCGAACTCGACCCGCTGGGCCTCCTTGAGCGACTTGAAGCCCTCGCCGGTGATGTTGGTGTGGTGGACGAAAACGTCCGGGCCCTCGTCATCTTGGGCGATGAAGCCGTAGCCCTTGTCGTCGTTGAACCACTTCACGGTGCCTTGCGACATGATTTTCCTTCGGTATTGCCCGACTGCGTCGGGGTGGTGCTGAAGACATCTGATCGAGGACCTGATATCCAGCAAACCGAAGAGCAGGTGAGAGCGAGAGATGGATCGGCACGCGTCATTGTGCGTGCCGCGGAACTGTGCTCCGTCAACACTCAACCCTAGCACTGACGACCTGCGCAGCCCGCTTCGCGACGGCGGCTGCTTGGGGTGAGTGACGGGACTTGAACCCGCGACATCCGCGACCACAACGCGGCGCTCTACCAGCTGAGCTACACCCACCATGCGGCCCCGGGAGGTCCCGGGGCCGACGAGAAGTCTAAGGGAGTCAGGCAGGTTCCGCGGAATCGGTATCGGGATTCGCGACCGGCTCCTCCGGCGGCGGGAGGGGGAGGCCCGTGAGGGCCCCGCCGTGCTTCTCGGCGATGGCCCGTGCGGTGTCACTGTCCGGGCCGGGCCTGGCGACGAAGACGGCGTCGCGGTAGTACCTGAGCTCCTCGATGCTCTCCTGGATGTCGGCCAGCGCCCGGTGGTTGCCGCGCTTGGTGGGGGCCTGGAAGTACGCGCGGGGGAACCAGCGCCGCGCCAGCTCCTTGATCGAGGAGACGTCGACGATCCGGTAGTGGAGGAAGCCCTCGAGGACCGGCATGTCACGGGAGAGGAACGAGCGGTCGGTGGCCACGGTGTTGCCGGCGAGGGGTGGCCGGGAGCTGTCGGGGCAGTGCTTCTTCACGTAGGCCAGCACCTGCTGCTCGGCTTCGGCGAGGGTCATGCCGCCGTCCAGCTCGTCCAGCAGACCGGACTTCTCGTGCATCGTGCGGACGAAGTCACCCATCTGGTCGAGCGCCTCGGCGGGGGGCTTGATGACGAGGTCGACCCCATCGCCGAGGACGTTGAGGTCGAAGTCGGTGACCAGCGCAGCGACCTCGATGAGAGCGTCCGCCGAGAGGTCGAGCCCGGTCATCTCGCAGTCGATCCAGACCAGTCGTTCCTTCACGGCACAACACCCTAGTGCGCCCGGGTGGGGACCTTTCGCGGTGCGCGGGAGGACCGATGACTCTCAGCAGCGGTTCAGGGCGGTTACCTAGAGTGCTCACGTGAAGGAGTGGCTCGGTACGGCGGCGCGCCTGCTCACCGGCGGCGTCTGGATCTGGGCCGGTGCCATCAAGCTTCCGGACCCCGACCAGAGCGTGCTCTCCGTGCGGGCCTACCAGCTGCTGCCCGGCGACACCGCCACCACGGTCGGCCACCTGCTGCCTGTCCTCGAGGTCGTGGTGGGTGCCTGCCTGGTCCTCGGGCTGCTCACCCGCGGAGCCGCGCTGGTCTCTGGGCTGCTGTTCGTCGCGTTCATCATCGGGATCGCCTCGGTGTGGGCGCGCGGCATCACCATCGACTGTGGCTGCTTCGGCGACGGCGGCTTCGACCCGGACGCGGCGTCCAGGTACCCGTGGGAGATCGCCCGCGACGTGGGGCTGCTGGCGCTGTCGGCGTACCTCCTCTGGCAGGGCCGGACCCGCCTGGCCCTCGACAACCTGCTCTTCCCGGAGCGCACCGACCCTGCGCTCGACCTCGACCTGGACGACGACGACGTGCAGCACTCAGGAGTCTGACGATGGCCACGAAACCCATGACCAACAAGGAGAAGCAGCGGCTGCGCGCCGAGCGCGCGGCGGCGGCACTGAAGGAGAAGCAGCGTCAGGAACGGCGCCGGCAGATCCTCACCGCGGTCGGCGTGCTCGTCGTGATAGCGCTCATCGTCGCCGGCGGCTTCGTCATCAACTCGATGCGCGACGACACCAAGACGGCGGTCGCGAAGATCCCGCCCCCGGGCAGCTCGTTCGGCCTCACGATCGGCTCGGGCACGGCGCCGCACCAGGTGGTCGTCTACGAGGACTTCCTGTGCCCGTTCTGCGGGGAGTTCGAGAAGACGAGCCATGAGGAGCTGGCGCAGCTGGCCGACCAGGGCAAGGTGCAGATCGAGTACCGCCCGATCGTCTTCCTGAGCCAGGCGGGCCCCTACTCCGCACGCGCCACGCTGATCTGGTGGCTGGTGCACGAGAAGTACGGCGACGACGTGGCCAAGAAGTTCCATGACCTGCTCTTCGCCAACCAGCCGAGCGAGGAGGGCCCGTTCCCGACCAGGGACGACCTCTACGCGCTCGCCGCCCAGGCCGGGGCCAACGCCGATGAGCTCAAGACCGCCGTCGACAACAACGAAGGCGTCGAGGAGGTGGCCGCCGCGACCAGGGAGGCGACGAAGCTGAAGATCCACGCCACCCCCACCCTCGTGCTGGACGGCAAGCCGTTCACCAACGGGAGGACCGTCGACGATTTGGCGGCCAACCTGGTCAAGGCGCTTCAGTGACCCCATGACCACCGCAGCACCGGGCCCGCACGCCCGCCCAGGGATCGAGCACTTCATCAGGGGCCTGCCCAAGGCCGAGCTCCACGTCCACCACGTCGGCTCGGCCTCGGCCCGGATCGTGAGCGAGCTGGCCACCCGGCATCCCGGCACCGTGCCCAGCGACGTCGACGAGCTGCGCACGTTCTACGAGTTCCGCGACTTCGCGCACTTCGTCGAGGTCTACCTCGCCGTGGTCGCGCTGATCCGGACACCCGAGGACATCCACTACCTGACCTACGAGGTGGCCCGCGAGATGGCGACCGAGCAGGGGCTGCGGTACGCCGAGCTCACCTGCACGCCGTACACCTCGGTGTACCGGCCGGACCGGCCCGACACGGGGCACGGACCGACCGGGATGGCCATCGAGGCCTACACCGAGGCCATCGAGTCGGCACGCGTCGAGGCCGAGCGGGACTTCGGACTGGTGCTCCGCTGGATCTACGACATCCCCGGCGAGTTCGGCGTGCCGGGCGCGGACGCGACGCTCGACTACGCGCTGAACCACCGGCCCGAGGGGCTGGTCGGGTTCGGCCTCGGCGGCCCGGAGCTCGGCGTGGCGCGGCCACAGTTCCAGCCCCATTTCGAGCGCGCGCGAGCCGCCGGTCTGCACAGCGTGCCCCATGCCGGAGAGACCACCGGGCCGCAGACGGTCTGGGACTCGCTCACCTTCCTGAAGGCGGAGCGGATCGGCCACGGCACCTCGTCGGCCCAGGATCCGGCGCTGCTCCGGCACCTGGCCGAGAACGGCGTGCCGCTCGAGGTCTGTCCTTCGTCCAACATCGCCACCCGGGCGGTGGCCACGCTGGAGGAGCACCCGATCCGGGCGTTCCGTGACGCCGGGGTGATCGTCACGGTGAACTCCGACGACCCGCCGATGTTCGGCACCACGCTCAACCGCGAGTACGAGATCGCGGCAGACCTGCTCGGGCTCGACGAGGCGGGGGTGGCCGACCTCGCCCGGACCGCCGTGCGGGCGTCGTTCGCCCCGGACGGCGTGCGGGACCGGGTGCTCGACGAGATCGACGCCTACGTCGCCGGCTGACCCACCGCGAGAAGCACGAGGGCAGTAATAGGCCCCGCAACCTCATACGCAGCGGGGCCAACACCTTTGTAACGGGTGGGACGGCGCGATCTGGGTATTGACTGCGCGTGTCGGGTGCAAGGGATCGAATGCAACCTAGTGTTGAGCCATGAGTGCGTCAGGGCCACCCGTGCGGGTGGCACTCGTCA
>JAWWPK010000365.1:0-2758 GCA_033854925.1 Nocardioidaceae bacterium
GCTCGCCTACAACGAGCTGTTCGAGAACTTCGGCAACGGGACCAGCCTGGTCTCGCCCGAGCAGGTGCTCACCCAGGTCTCGCTGTACTGGCTGACCAACACCATGGCGACGGCGGCGCGCTACCACTACGCCGAGGGGCGCTCAGGAGTCGAGCCGCAGGTCAGCCATGGCCGCACGGGGGTCGCCGTCTTCAAGGACGACTTCCAGACGATCCGGCCGCTGGCCGAGCGCGACAACGACAACATCGTGCACTGGTCCGAGTTCGAGAAGGGCGGCCACTACGCGGCCCTCGAGGTGCCCGAGCTGGTCGTCGACGACCTGCGGGTGTTCTTCGGTCAGAGCACGTAGCCCGAGGAGCGCTGGAGCTCATCGACCGCGCCGGCGACGATGCGGTCGATGAGCTCCTCGCACGTGGGCAGGTCGTCGATCACGCCGACGACCTGCCCCGAGGCGAGGATGCCGGCGTCGGTGTCGCCGTCGACCAGGCCGGCCTTGAGCAGCGTCGGGGTGTTGGCGGCCAGCGTCATCTGGGCCAGGGTGCGGCCCTGCGCCTTGCGCATCTCCCGGCCGTCGCGGGCCAGCTGCAGCCAGCTCATCCCGCTCTCCCTCTTGAACTGCCGGGTGCGTCGCAGCGTCGGGCCGAGCCGTCGCACCGAGCTGGTCTCCTCGACCTCCTCGACGAACGGCGTGCGCAGCATCCGGTGCGGCATCCCGTCGACCTTCGCGGTGACCACGGTGCCGGTGAGGTCGCTGTCGAGGTAGAGCTGCTTGACCGAGTCGGGCACCGCGGAGTCCCGGGTGAGCAGGAAGCGGGTGCCCATGCCGACCGCGGCCGCGCCGTACGACAGCGCCGCCGCCAGGCCGCGGCCGTCATAGAAGCCCCCGGCCGCGACGACCGGGAGGTCAGCCCCGGAGTCGTGCAGTGCGTCCAGCACCGTGGGCAGCACCAGCGTGGTCGGGACCGGGCCGGTGTGGCCGCCGCCCTCGCCGCCCTGGATCATCACCGCGTCCGCGCCCCAGCCGGCCACCTTGACCGCGTGCTTCGCGGCGCCGATGGACGGCATCACGACCAGGCCGTGGTCCTTGAGCTTCTTGATCAGCTCGGGTTTGGGGGCGAGCGCGAACGACGCCACCTTCACGCCGTGCTCGATCAGGAGCTGGCAGCGCTGGTCGGCGTCGCCGGCGTCCGCGCGCAGGTTCACCCCGAACGGCTGGTCGGTGCGGCTCTTGACCTCGAGGATCGCCCGCTCGAGCTGCTCGATCGTCATCGTGGCGCTGGCCAGGATGCCGAGGCCGCCTGCGTTCGCCGTACCGCTGACCAGCCGCGGCCCGGACACCCAGCCCATGCCGGTCTGCACGACGGGGTGGCGGACACCGACCAGGTCGGTGAACGGCGTGCGCAGGACCTGGGGCGTCACGTGTTCGGCACTTCCTTGAACCGCAGCCCCTTGGGGTCGAGCACCTCGTTGATGAGGACCAGCTCCTCGCCGGTCGGCAGCCGGGTCTCGTCGACCGGGCCGTCGGCGTCGAGGTGCAGGTCGCAGCCCGACGCCTCGCGCACCTCGTCGAGGGTCACACCGGGGTGCACGCTCAGCAGGCGCAGGGTCGCGCCGGGGCCGCGCACGTCGAAGACGGCGAGGTCGGAGACGATCCGGTGGATGTCGTTGTAGCGGGAGGCACCCCTGCCGGCGGCCGTCGCGCGGGCCGGGCCGACGCCGGTGACGACGTCCACCTTCTCGACGAAGACCCGGGGGGAGTGCTTGGGCACCCAGTACGACGTCCGGTTGTTCACCGTGTTGCCCGGGGCGCCCCGGGAGCCGAGCAGCTGCCGCTTCGGCCGCGCGAAGTCGCCGATGGCCGAGATGTTCTGGTTGCCGTGCCGGTCGACCTGGGTGGCGCCCATCATCACGTGCCGCTTGCCGTAGGCGACCACGTCGAAGACCCGCCGGAAGGGGATCCAGCCCTCCACCACGTCACCCTTCGCGAACAAGGGAGGAGGGCTGGCCAGGAACAGCGACTCGCCGTCCGAGATGACCAGGTCGGGGTTCTGGGTGAGCCGGCAGAGCCGGACACCGAGCATCGGCAACAGCCCCATCGGGCTGGCGAAGATCTCGCCGTCGTCGGCGAACGCGTCGGCGATGGCGGCGGCGCAGACGTCCGCGCGGGTCGGGGTCACGTGGCCGCCTCCTCGGCGAACTGCTGGACCGCCGCCTGGTACGCCGCCTCGTCGCCGGACAGGAACCGTTCCTCGAACACCGACCAGTCCTCGTCGGTCCCGCCGGCCGCCGCGGCGTACGCGCGCTGGAACTTCTCGTCGCGCTCGTAGTCGGGCGTGCAGGTGGTGAAGTGCGCGCCGTTCGGCGTCTCCACCACGCCGTCGACCATCATCCGGCTGATCAGCAGCCGCTGGACCGGCGCGTCGACGGTGAGGCCGGCGGTGTCGACGATCTCCTCGCACGAGACGTAGGCCCGCTCGGCGGCCATGCAGAACAGGTCGTCGAAGTACGGGTCCGGGCCGAGGTACGTCGCGTTGCCGTGCCGGTCGGCGCGGTTCAGGTGCACGAGCGCGACGTCGAGCTCGAGCGCGGGTACGGCGACCAGCTCCTGCCCGTCGGCGTAGGGGCTCGTGACGGTCTTGATCCACGGGTTGTTGACCAGCACGTCGGAGCCGAGCCCGGCTCGCATCGGCAGGAACGGAAGCCGCTGCGCCGCGGCGTTCAGCCCGGTCTGGAACATCCCCTCGTCGAGCTCGACGAC
>JAWWPK010000366.1:0-2613 GCA_033854925.1 Nocardioidaceae bacterium
AGACCGTCCCAGGATGCCGATCGTTCCCCACAACCGCCCCTCGACGACGATGGGCGCCGCGACCACCGATTGGATGCCCAGCTCGCGGACCGCTTCGGCGGTCGGACCGAAGCCCTCGCGGTCGTCGTCGCGGCGAGACGGGCGGCCGGTGGTCAGAGTGATCCCCAGGGGCAACGCCGGCTCGGGCGTCGATCGGCTACCGAGGGGCCACACCCGGGGAAGTTCGCCGACCCGGGCGACGACGGTGGCCATACCGTCGGGATCGAGACGCGCTATGCCTGTCGCATCGGCACCGAGGACGCTGCCGACCTCCTGCGCGACGGCCGCCAGGCTCTCGGCCGGCGGCACCCCGCGGGCGACCAGCGTGGCAACGCGGCGGAGCGAGGCCTGCTCCGCCGCGAGCACACGAAGTTCCTCGCGGCTCTGGGCGATCGCCGTCACCAGCGTCTCGGCCGCCTGGGTGCGGCGCGCGGCCAGGGCGACGAGCGAGCTGACCGTTGCCGCGACGAGGAACGCCACCAAGGCCACGACGTTGTTGGGGTCGGCGATGGCGAACACGTCGAGGGGCGCGATGAAGTAGTAGGCCAGAAGCGCGGCTGCCGCGAGTGCGGCGGCCAGCGCCGGGAGCAGCCCACCGACCAGCCCCACGAGCATGACGGCGATCAGGTAGAGCAGCATCTGGCTGGCCAGCGTGAGCATGTCGCGAGGAAGGGCGTTCAGGCCCAGCGTCAGCAGGGGCAGCACTCCGAGCCCCGTCAGCACCCCGGCGAGCCTGCGCCCCAGGGGGAGCCTCGCGCCCCGGGCAGCCCACCCGTGCCGGGTCGGGGCGGGCTCGCGGGGAACGGTGTCCATGTCGCGTCGCCCTCCCGTCGGGCGGGTGGCGGTGGGGCCGGGGATCCGATCCCGTCAGCTGCTCGGGAGTCGTCGCGGCCTACCGCATGCTAGTACGCGGCCGGACCGGGTGGCTGGCAGGTCCTTCGCCTCATCTCGCTGGCTCGCTGTCGCACGTTCTCCGTAATCGGCTACGTCGTGGAGACGAGTGCCAGATCTTGCAGGCACCTGCGGGCGTGGACAGCGTCCATCCGCCGATCTGGATCCTTGTCCAGGAGGCCGTCGAGAATCACCTCCAGGCTCCCGGCGTGCGACGCAGGTTCCGGCTGGGTCCACAGCACCGAATCCAGCAGCTCCAACGGCCCTCGTGGATCGAACGGGGGGCGCCCCTCGACCGCCGAGTACAGGGTCACGCCGAGTGCGTACAGGTCCGATGCAGGCCCGAAGATTCCGTCGATGAGCGTCTCGGGGGCCATGTAGGACAGGCTTCCCGCCACGGTGCCGGCAAGAAGCCCACCCCACATGCCTGCTGGCGAACTCAACCCGAAGTCGGTGATGACGATCCGGCCGTCTCTGCAGACCTGGACGTTGCTGGGCTTGATGTCGCGGTGAACCAGACCGGCGGCGTGGATCGCCTGCAGGCCGGACAAGAGTTGCACCGCGATCTGCCGTACCTCAGCGAGCGGCAACCGCCCTCGCTCACCGAGGACCGCCGACAACGGCTCGCCCGAGAGCGCCTCCATCACGATCCAGTGCTCGTCGTCCTCGAGGGCCACGTCGTACACCCGGACGACGCCTGGATGCGTGATGCGGGCGGCGGCCCGTGCCTCATGAAGTGCGGACCGCCGATCCCCACGGTTCCGGTGGGTGAGTCTCTTCAGTGCGACCGCGCGCTGCAGGACGGCGTCCTCGGCAAGCCACACCGAACCCATACCGCCGCTTCCCAGCAGGGTCCTGAGGCGGTAGCGGCCCGCGACGATCCGGTCGGCCGTAGCGGCCGCGTCAGCGCGGTCGTCGACGTGGCGTCCGGCCGCATTCGTCGTCCTGGCGGTTTGCTGCCGTAGGTGCCCCCAGTTCTGGTGGCCGGTGAGAATCGTCGGCTGTGTCCGACTCCACTCGTGGAGTTCTGCGTGCGGAGCCCCCAGCCCCGTCTTCTGCGATCCCATGAGTCGTCCCCGGTGTCCGGTGTCCGGCGTTCGGCCTGTGCTCCATGAGCGTGGTCGGAACCCCGGGGGCGTGTCTCCGACGGCAGCCGCCATCTCGGCTTCCCGTCGGCTGGCGTCGGGCCTACCCACCAGCGGGAAGAAGCCGGGGTGGCTCGTGTGACCTTCGACAGGGAAATCCGCCGCGACTCCGCACACGCCTGCTGGCGGGCAATGGCCTTGGGGGGTGGCCGCAAGGACAGGAGAAGGCCGGGCTCCGATGGTGGAGGAGCCGAATCAGGACCCGGGCAACGCGAGGAGTGGGACCGATGTCCACCAACCAACAAACCGCGGCCGGGGTGAGCGTCCCCGACACGAAACTGGCACGGGCGGCGACCGAATGGGTGCGTTCCTCCACCTCCGATCTCGTGTACCACCATTCGCGCCGGGTCTTCTGGTTCGGCAGCCTGCAGGGCCGGAACCGGGATCTCAGTTTCGACCCGGAGCTGCTGTACATCGGGGCGATGTTCCACGACCTGGGCCTGAACGAGGAGTTCCGCCGCAGTGGCCGGCGATTCGAGGTGGACGGCGCCGACGAGGCGCGCCGTTTCCTGCAGGGACACGACGTTCCCGAGGACAG
>JAWWPK010000367.1:0-2902 GCA_033854925.1 Nocardioidaceae bacterium
CAGCTGTTCGGGACCAGCGGTCTCGTCTTCCACACCCCAGGGCGATGGGGCACAGCGAGCCGCGACACTGAGCGGGACCGCCGCAACGTGACCCGACACCTACGCGTGATCCTCGACGACGCAGGTATGCACTGGGCGACCGCGCACACCTTCCGTACGACGGTCGGTGACCTGGTGACGAAGGGCGTCAACGGCACCGAGGCATCCAACATCCTCGGCCACGCCCGCACGTCCATGACCTACGACCGCTATAGCGACCGCCGGCAGCGTCCCACGGGTCTCGTAGAGGTGCTGTGGGACGTTTCTTCGTGAGCCGAATTGTGGGGATAAACCGGGGATCGCCGGAGAGCAGAGAGCCCCTGATCTTCGATCGTGCAGGTCAGGGGCTCTGTCTGTACGCCATGAGGGACTTGAACCCCCAACCCGCTGATTAAGAGTCAGCTGCTCTACCAATTGAGCTAATGGCGCTCGCGCTTCCGCGACCCCCAACGTTACCAACGGAGGTTGCCCGGTCGAAATCGGTGACCGTCACGGGAGAGCGGGTGGGGCGTTAGTCTGCACAAGCCGTCCCGGCCCTTGCAGTGAGGACCCCATGAACCACGTACGCCGCTCCCTCGTCGCACTGTCCCTGTCGCTCGGCATGACCATCGCCCTCACGCTGCCGACCGCCGCCCCCAGCCAGGCGGCGATCCCGCTGCCTCACGACGACCCCTTCTACGCCTACGACGGGGCGACGCCGCTCCAGGACGTGCCTCGAGGCACGGTGCTCAAGAGTCGCAACGTCACCGTCGGAGTGCCCGGGAGCGGTGCCGGCGCGGTGCCGGCTGTCCAGCTGCTCTACCGGACCCAGGACGAGCAGGGCCTGCCGACCGCGACCGTGACGACGGTGATCAACCCGACCGGACCGGTCAACGGCGGGCTGGTGGAGTACCTCAGCTTCTACGACGCCCTCGGCGACATCTGCTCGCCGAGCTACACGCTGCAGGGCGGCGACCCCGGCGCGGCCAACTCCGGGCTCGGGTATGCCGAGACCGGGCTGATCCTCGCCATCGCGGCGCAGGGGTACGCCGTGACCGTGCCCGACTTCGAGGGGCCCGGCCTGCACTGGGTGGCCGGCCACGAGTCCGGCTGGAACTCCCTCGACGGCATCCGCGCGACCGAGAGCTACCTCGGGATGGCCAACAGCCAGAAGGTCGGGCTGTTCGGCTACTCGGGCGGTTCGATCGGCGGCGAGTGGGCCAGCGAGCTCGCGCCGTCGTACGCCCCGGAGCTCAACATCGTCGGCACCGCGATCGGTGGCATCCCGGTCCACCTCGCGCACAACACGCGCTACGTCAACGGCAGCGACAGCTGGTCCGGCGTGATGCCGGCGGTGCTGGTCTCGCTGGGGCGCGCGTTCGGGTTGAAGGTCAACAAGTTCGCCTCGAAGTACGGCAAGAAGGTGATGGCCGAGGTGCAGGACCAGTGCATCGGGTCGTTCAACGGCAACTACCCGGGGCTGACGATCCAGCAGCTGCTGAAGAAGAAGTACCACGCCTTCCTGCATGTCCGACCGTTCGCCAAGACCATCAACAAGCTGATCATGGGCAGCGTCCCGGGCCACCCGCTGATGCCGATGTTCATGGGCGTCGGGAACGCCGACGGCACCGGCGACCACGTGATGATCGTCAAGGACGTGCAAGGGCTCGCGCACGAGTACTGCGGCGAGGGCGTGCCTGTCCAGCTCAACGTGTACGCCGGCGCGGAGCACAGCCAGGCCGCGCTCCAGTTCTTCCCCCAGGCCCTCGCCTTCCTCGGCGAGCGGTTCGCGGGGACGCCGTTCACCGGCAACTGCGCCGAGATCCCGGTCGGCAACTCACTGGCGCCGCTGAAGATCAGGAAGAAGCACAAGCACCACCACGGCCATCACCACGGCCACCACCACGGCCACCACCACTAGCGACTGGCCAGCACCGCTTGCGCGGCGTTGTGCCCGGCCACGCCGGACACCGCGCCGCCGCGCCGCGCGCCCGCGCCGGCCAGGAAGACCCGCGGCAGCCCGGTCGGAACCCCCCACTGCTGGTCGGGCGTCTCCAGGCGGGTCCGGTTGTTGGCCCACGGCCAGTCCAGCTGGCCGTGATGGGCGTGCCCGCCCGGCATCGCGAGCTCGGACTCGACGTCCTGAGGACTCCTGGCCTCGAGGCACGGGTCGCCGTGGGGGTCGTGCGCGACGACCGACTCGATCGGGTCGACCAGATGCTCGTCGAGGGCCGCGATCGCCCGGCGTACCGCCTCGTCACGGAGGCCGGGCGGGTCCGGGGCGAACACGGAAGCCGGCGTCTGCAGGGTGAGGATCGAGAGGGTCTGTGAGCCGGGCGGGGCGTCGCCCAGCAGCGACGGGTCGGACAGCGAGGGGCAGCACACCTCGGAGGGGATGGTCGTCGGCAGCACCCCCTGCCGCGCCTCGTCGTACGCCGTCTGGAGCTGGGAGTAGGCCGACGCGACGTGCAGCGTCCCGGCGAAGGCCACGGTCGGTTCGATGCCGGACTTGAGCCGGGGCAGCCGGTCGAGCAGCAGGTTGATCTTGACCTGGGCGCCCTCGGGCTTGGTCTCCGGGTCGTCCGGCTCGCCCAGCAGGATGTGCAGCACCCACGGCGCCACGTTGGCGAGCACGTACGACGCCTCGACCGTCGCCGGGCCGCCCGCGGTGTCGAAGTCGATCTCGTTGAGGTCAGCACCCGCCCGGATCGCCGAGACGCCGGCGCCGACGCGGATGTCGGCGCCCGCCGAAGCGGCCGCCCGTGCGAGCGCGTCGCTGAGCGCGCCCATGCCGCCCAGGGGCACCAGCTGGTCGCCGGTGCCGCGGCCGATCAGCCGGTAGAGGAAGCAGCGGTTGGGCTCCAGCGACGGGTCGTGCAGCGTG
>JAWWPK010000368.1:0-2703 GCA_033854925.1 Nocardioidaceae bacterium
GTGGCGCGCTCCTGCGCGATCGGTACGGCGAGAACCGCGCGGGCCACACCGGCCGCGAAGGCCCGCAGCGCGAACGCCTCGACGCCCGCGGGAGTCGTGCGCTGTCCCACACCGACGGCCAGGACGCCGGGGGCCATGACCAGCACGTCGCCGCCCTCGAACCAGGCCTCCTGCGCGCTGCCGCCGTACAGCAGCGGGGTGCCGGCGAACCGCGGATGGTGCCGGTAGATCGCACCGACCAGTGCCGTCTCGCGCTGCCGCGCACGCATCGACGGCGCCGTCACGGCGACGTGGTCGTCGACCCACACCGACGAGTCGCGGGTGAACAGCAGGTTGGGCAGTGGTGGCACCACGAACTCGCCTCGCCCGGCCATCCGGGCGACGACGCCCTCCGGGCCGACGTGCGGAAGCTCCTCGTGGGTGAGCCCGGCCGCGACCACGCGGGCCAGCTCGTCGCTCGCGAGACCGAGCAGGACCTGGCGGAGTACGGCGGCGAGCGACGGTCCGACGATCGTGGGTGCGACCACGGCGTGGACGACCTCGGCCCGGGCCTCGGCGTCCTCGAGGGTCTGCTCCAGCAGCTCGGACAGGTACAGCACCTCGACGCCGCGGTCCCGCAGCGCCTCGGCGAAAGCGTCGTGCTCCTCCTGCGCACGCGCCACCCAGGGCAGTCCGTCGAAGAGCAGGTCCGCGACGTTTCGTGGGGTCAGGCGCTTGAGCTCAGCGCCCGGCCGGTGCAGAAGGACAGTGCGCAGGGCACCGACCTCACTGGTCACCCGGTGCTGCGCGGCCGATGGCACCGCGCAACCCTAGGCCCACGACCACTGCCGGTGCTTCACTCCAGCGTCGGACCGGGAGGGGGCAGTCGTGCGGCGCACCGACTGGATCACCCTGCCGGGCAGCGGCGGCCCGGAGCAGGAACGGCTGGCGGCATCGGCGAGTCCGTCGTCGCCGTGGCGGCAGTGGGGGCCGTACGTCTCGGCACGGCAGTGGGGCACGGTCCGCGAGGACTACAGCGCGGACGGCGACGCGTGGCTGCACTTCCCGTTCGACGTCGCGCGCTCCCGCGCCTACCGATGGGGCGAGGACGGCCTGGCCGGCATCTCGGACCGCTGGCAGCACCTGTGCCTGGGGCTGACGTTGTGGAACGGCAAGGACCCGTTCCTCAAGGAGCGGCTGTTCGGCCTCAGCAATCACGAGGGCAACCACGGCGAGGACGTGAAGGAGCACTGGTGGTCGCTGGACGCGACGCCGACGTCGTCATACCTGCGCTGGCTCTACCGCTACCCGCAGGCGGAGTTCCCGTACGAGCAGCTCCGGCGGGAGAACGCCGCGCGTGGCCGTCGGGACCCGGAGTACGAGCTGGCCGACACCGGTGTGCTGGAGGGCAACCGGTTCTTCGACGTGGAGGTGAGCTACGCGAAGGCTGCACCTGACGACATCTGCATGTTCATCCGGTCGGTCAACCGCGGGCCCGATGCGGCCGAGCTGCACGTGCTGCCGACCTTGTGGTTCCGCAACACCTGGGCGTGGGGACGCGACGATCGTCGGCCGCACCTGCAGCAGGTGGACGGGCCGCCGGGCCTGTCCGTCGTCCAGGCCGACCACGCCACCCTCGGCCGCTACTGGCTGGCCGCCGAGGGGGCTCCGCCGCTGCTGTTCACCGGCAACGAGACCAACACCGCTCGGTTGTACGGAACGCCCAACCCGACGGCGTACGTCAAGGACGGCATCAACGACCACGTCGTGAGCGGCGCAGCGACGGTCGACTCGTCGGGGCAGGGCACGAAGGCGTCCGCGTGGTACCGCGATGTCCTCGAGCCGGGTGAGGAGACGACCGTCGTCCTGCGGCTGTCCACCAGCGCTCCGACCCCGGACAGCCTGGCCGACGCGATCGTCATCGAGGAGCGACGCCGGCTGGAGTCCGACGAGTTCTCCGACGCGCTGTCACCACCTGGCACCAGCCGGGAAGCGAAGCTGGTTCAGCGACGGGCCGTCGCCGGGCTGCTGTGGGGGCGCAAGGCCTACCGCTACGAGGTGCGCGAGTGGCTCGAGGGCGACCCGACGCAGCCACCCCCGCCCGAGGCGCGACGCACTGCGCGGAACAGCCACTGGCAGCACCTCTACAACGCCGACATCATCTCGATGCCGGACGAGTGGGAGTACCCCTGGTACGCCGCGTGGGACCTGGCGTTCCACACGGTGCCTCTTGCGTTCGTCGACCCGGCGTTCGCCAAGGAGCAGCTCGTCCTGCTCTGCCGGGAGTGGTACATGCACCCGGACGGACAGCTGCCGGCGTACGAGTGGGAGCTCGGCGACGCCAACCCGCCGGTCCACGCCTGGGCCGCGTGGCGGGTCTACAAGATCGATGCGCGCAACAGCGGTGTCCCGGACCGCGAGTTCCTCGCCCGGATCTTCCACAAGCTGCTGCTGAACTTCAGCTGGTGGGTCAACCGCAAGGACGCCGGCGGCTCCAACGTCTTCGAGGGAGGCTTCCTCGGGCTGGACAACATCGGGCTGTTCGACCGCAGTGCGCCGCTGCCCTCGGGTGGCCGGCTCGAGCAGTCCGATGCGACCAGCTGGATGGCGATGTTCAGCCTCAACATGCTGGCGATCGCGCTGGAGCTGGCGCGGGCGGATCGTGCATACGAGGACGTCGCGACGAAGTTCTTCGAGCACTTCCTCGCGATCGCGCACGCGACG
>JAWWPK010000369.1:0-3334 GCA_033854925.1 Nocardioidaceae bacterium
AGTCGGCGTACTGCGCCAGCGACGTCCAGACCTTCTGCCCGTCCAGGTGCCACCCGTCCTCGCGGAGGACAGCGGTGGTGCGTACGGCGGCGAGGTCACTGCCGGCCCCCGGCTCGGAGTAGCCCTGGCACCAGATCTCGGTGCCCGTGAGGATCCCCGGCAGGAACCGGTCCTTCTGCTCCTGCGTGCCGAAGGCCGCGATGGTCGGCCCGGCCAGCTGCTCGCCGAGGTGGTTGATGCGCCCCGGCCCGCCGGCTCGCGCGTACTCCTCGTAGAAGACGACCTGCTCGTCGATCGTCGCGCCGCGACCGCCGGCGGCGCGCGGCCAGCCGAGGCCGATCCAGCCCCCGCGGCCGAGCTCCTGCTCCCAGGCCTTGCGCAGCTCGACGTGCTCGTCCTCACGGCCCGGGCCGCCACTGCCGACGATCGTCGCGAAATCCCCGACCAGGTGCTCGGCCAGCCAGCCGCGCACCTCCTCGCGAAAGTCAACGAGGCTCACGCGCCGTACACCGGTGCGGGTGGCGGGGCCTTGTCGAGGAGCCGGCGTACGGCGGCGCCGACCTCGTCCGGCTGCCACCGCTCGCCTTTGTCCTCGCGAGGGCCGTGCTGCCAGCCGTCGGCAGGGCTGAGGATGCCCGCCTCCACCTCGAAGACGCGTCCGGTCACGTCGCCACTGTCCTCGGACGCCAGCCAGACGACCAGGGGGGAGACGTTGGCCGGGTCCATGGGGTCGAACCCCGTCTCCGGTTTGGCCATGGTCTGGGCGAAGACGTCCTCGGTCATGGGGGTCCGGGCCGCCGGCGCGATGGCGTTGACGGTGATGCCGTAGCGGGCCAGCTCGGCGGCGGCGACGAGCGTCATGCCGACGACACCCGCCTTCGCCGCGGCGTAGTTGCCCTGACCGACGCTGCCCATGAGGCCGGCGCCGGAGCTGGTGTTGACGATTCGCGCCTTCACAGGGGCCCCGGCCTTGGCCTGGTCCCGCCAGTACGCCGCGGCGTGCCGGAGCGGCACGAAGTGGCCCTTCAGGTCGACCCGCAGGACGACGTCCCACTCCTCCTCGGACATGTTCACGAGCATCCGGTCGCGCACGAGGCCGGCGTTGTTGACGAGCGCGTCGAGACGCCCGAACTCCTGCACCGCTGTCCGCACCAGCTGCGCGCCGTACGCCCAGTCGGCGACGTCACCGCGGCTGGCGACGGCCACCGCGCCAGTGCTTCGGATCTCCTCCACGACGCGGTCGGCTGCTTCGCCGACGTCGTTGACGACGACGAGCGCGCCGTCGGCGGCGAAGGCGTGCGCGTGCGCCCGGCCGATGCCTTGACCTGCACCGGTCACGATGACGACGCGGCCGTCACTGGTGAGCGCCAACGCTGTGCTCCCTCGCTGCTCGACGCCGGCGAACCTATCAAGCGCTTGGGCGGGAGGAACGGTAGCGTCCGCGGCGTGATGCACATGGAGCTCACGCCGGAGCAGGTCGCGCTCCGCGACGAGCTGCGCGCCTACTTCGCAGCGATGCTGACACCGGACGTGCGCGTGGCGCTTGGCGGCGAGGGCGACAACCCGCCGCTCTGGCGCGAGCTCGTGCAGCGGATGGGCAAGGACGGCTGGCTGGGGCTCGGCTGGCCGACCGAGTACGGCGGCCGGGGCGCTACGGCCTTCGAGCAGTTCCTGCTGTTCAACGAGGTGCAGCGGGCGGGTGCGCCCTTTCCCTTCGTCACGATCAATACCGTCGGCCCGACGCTGATGACGTACGGATCGCAGGAGCAGAAAGACCACTACCTGCCGCGGATCCTGTCCGGCGAGTGCGTCTTCGCCATCGGCTACACCGAGCCGGGCTCGGGCACCGACCTCGCCTCGCTGCGCACCCGGGCGGTGCGTGACGGCGACGACTGGGTCATCAACGGCAACAAGGTCTTCACGAGCGGCGCCGGGCACTCCGACGCCATCTGGCTCGCCGTACGCACCAACCCCGAGGCGCCCAAGCACAAGGGCATCTCGATCGTCATCGTGCCGACCGATGTCCCTGGCTTCTCCTGGGCGCCGCTGCACACCGTCGGTGGCAACACCACAGCGACGACCTTCTACGACGGCGTGCGCGTGCCGGTCGCCAACACCGTTGGCGAGATCGACGAGGGGTGGCGGCTGCTGACCGCGCAGCTCAACCACGAGCGGGTCGGGCTGGCGGCCTTCTCCGGCCGCACCGAGGCGCTGTGGGACGGCGTACGCGACTGGTGCGTCGAGCAGGGCATCGCCGAGGAGCCGTGGGTGCAGCAGGACCTCGCCCGAAGCTACGCGCAGGTCGAGGCGATGCGGCTGCTCAACTGGCAGCTCACCGGCGCAGTGGAGGCGGGCCAGGTGTCGGTCGCAGATGCGTCCGCAGCGAAGGTCTTCGGGACGGAGACGCACGTCGCCGTCTGCCGGACGCTGTTCGACCTGGTCGGTACCGCCGGCGTGCGTCGCGACGCCGGCCCGCTGGACGGCCGCGTCGAGCGGCTCACCCGCGGGTCGATCGTCAACACCTTCGGCGGCGGGGTCAACGAGGTGCTGCGCGACCTCATCTGCACGACAGGGCTCGGCATGCCCCGAGGAACGCGATGACGCCGGATCAGCAGTCGCTCGTCGAGCTCGCAGACCAGATCCTGCGGTCGCGTACGACGAATGAGCGGCTGGCCGAGGTGGAGACGTCGGAGACGCGGCTCGACGAGCGGCTCTGGCTCGACCTGGCCGAGGCCGGTCTGGTGGGCATCGCCGTGCCCGAGCAGCACGGTGGCGCCGGTCTCGGCCTGACCGAGGTCTGCCTGCTGCTGGAGCAGGTAGGACGCCGCCTGGCGCCGGTGCCGCTCTGGGAGACCGCACTCGCTGCCCTGGCCATCGCCGAGCACGGGTCGCCGGCCCAGCAGAAGACCTGGCTCCCGGGGGCAGCGGCCGGGACGACTCGGTTGTCGCTCGGCGTCGACCTGACTGGCTCAGGGGCTGCGCCGCTGGCCCGCGGAGGCCACCTGGCCGATGCGGTTGTGGCGGCCGGCGTCGATGGGCTCGTCCTCGGTGGCCGCGCGGACGGACCTGCGGTGGAGACGCTGAACCACGCACTCGCGACGGAGGTGGCACCGGCCGGCGAGCCGCTCGCGGGCTCCGACGGCCTCGCCCGCGTGACCGACCAGGCGCGGCTCGGCTTGGCCGCGCTGATGCTCGGCGTCGCGGACGAGGGCGTCCGCGAAGCGGCGTCGTACCTGTCATCGCGTGAGCAGTTCGGCCGGCCGCTCGCGACGTTCCAGGCCGTGAGCCAGCAGGTTGCCGACGCCTACTGCGACGTGCAGGCGATGCGCGCGAC
>JAWWPK010000370.1:0-3397 GCA_033854925.1 Nocardioidaceae bacterium
TGAAGTGGTAGGTGATGGTGTTGCCATCGCAGGTGACGGCCTGGTCGAAGGCGTCCTGGCCCTCACCGGTGTAGGGGCCCTTGTAGACCGGAGAGCCGTCGGCGGCCTCGGGGACGTCGAGGTAGCCCAGGATGTAGTTGGGGCCACCGGTGATCACGTCGGTCGCGAAGGTGCGCGAGACGCCGTACTTCAGGTCCTCACACGTGACGGGCTGTCCGTCCTGCCAGACCGGGCCGTCCTTGAGCGTGAACGACCACTGGGTGGCGTCCTCGTTGGACTGTCCCGTGTCGGTGGCCAGGTCCGCGACCGGCGTGGCGGCTTTGACCGGGTCCGTCTCGCCAGCAGGGAACACGACCAGGCTGCGATAGATCAACCGGCCGAAGTTCGAGAGGTCGCGACCGGTGTAGGTGCGCTGCGGGTCCAGGGACTGCGTGACCGACTGCTCGAGCGAGTAGACCGTGCCTCCCTTGACCGCTTCGGTGCGCTTGGCGTCCTTGTTGGTGCTGACGTCGCCACTGCCACCCCCGGAACTGCCGCAGGCGGCAACCCCCAAGGTGAATGCGGTGGCTGCGGCGAGCGCCGCGAGCCGTTTGGCCTTACCGATCACGCTGTGTCTCCTTCGTGAGTGACATGGAGCTCCGGGCGGCCGGGGCGTACGGCAGACCCGGCCACCCGGATTCCCCTCCGAGGGGCCATTGCGGGCGGACCACTCAACCGTCGGCAGCGCCCGCTCCTCGTTCACCGTGGTGCCGGCCACCGCGCCGACAGGCGACTCATCGATGCCGTCGATGTGAATCGGGTAAAGGTGATGGTCCGGTGACCCTGCCGTGTCCGACCCGTGACCGAAGGGTCCGAACAGACCGCGTTTGTTTACGACATGCCCCGCTGTGGCACCGGGTCGCCAGGGAGGGAGCCGTCGTGAGGGCGACGGCCCGGGAGGGAGCCGACCCATGTTCGAGGAGCTCGAGGACCTCGAGGACGACGAGGGGCCGCTGTCGCACGACCTGCCATGCGTGAGGTGCGGGCACGCCGCACACCCTTACCTGGTGTGCGGGGACGGCTGCGACTGCCAGCCGACCCGGATGCCCGGGCAGGGGTTGCTCACCCCGCACTGACCGCGGGCGGCTCCCCGAGCTCTGGCGGTCAGCCGGCGGCGAGCGAGTCGATGTCGACGCCGCTCGCGAGGTCACCGCACTCGACGAGTGCGGTGTCGTGGGCGGTCAGGTAGTCACGCGCGCCGGCGTCACCGTGGGCGGCCTCTGTGACCGCCTCCCAGTGGGACCGGCCGAGCACCACCGGGTGACCGGGGCGGCCGTGGTACGACGCACGGGCGAGGGCCTCGTCTCCCTCGCGCTCAGAGAGCACACGTCGTACCACGGCCGCGGTCAGGTCGGGCAGGTCGACCAGGCTCACCACGGCGGCCTCGACGTCGCTGCCCTTGAGCGACTCGAGTCCGGATCGTAGTGAGGCCGACATGCCCTCGTCCCAGTCATGGGCGACAACGACGTCGACGCCGAGGCCGTCGAGGAGGCGAACCGCCTCGTCGGCGCCAGCGCCGAGCACCACCGTCACCCCATCACATCCACCTTCACCCAGGACCTCCACCGCGTGCTGGAGCCACGACGCCCCGTCAGCGTCGCGCACCAGTGCCTTGGGCTGGCCCATGCGAGAGCCGGCCCCGGCCGCGAGTAGAAGTCCTTGGGTGCTCAGTGGATGAACGCCTTGTCGAAGGGCGAACGGAGGTCACCGCTCGCCGATCCGGAGTAGCACTGCGACATCTGACCGTCGTAGGCCGCTACGAGGTAGTCCTGGCCGACCTGGAAGTCGACCGTGCCGAGCATCGCGTCGAGACCCTGCGGCGCCGTCACCTGCACGGTGTCGCCGACCTCGCCGTTGAGGACCTCGGTCGTGGCCAGGGTCACCGTGTCGCCCTCGATGGAGGTGACCGTGCCCTGGAAGGCCTGGTCGTACTGAGCCAGGATGTCGGGCCGCGCGACTGCGCACTTGCCGTGCTGGTCGCTCACGCCGAGCACCGTGGTCTGACCGGCGACGTCGGGGCCGGAGACCGACGGCTTGTGGTCGGTCGCCTGTGGCGGCGGGTTGTTGCTGTCCGAGAGGCCGTTGACGGCGAACGCGCCGCCGGCTGCGATGGCGGCCACGGACGCCGCGGCGACCAGCCAGGTGAGCCGATTGCGGCCGTGGGTGCCGGAGGCCCGGCTGCCCTCGTCCGCGACCGGCCGAACGTCGAGATCAGCGCTCATGATGTCCTCCAGGAGGATCTCGAGAGCGGCCGGATCGGCCGGGGAGAGGGGACCAACGGGATCGGCGGCACGCAGCAGCGCGCGCAGCTCGTCGTCACGATCGAAGTCGCTGTCGCTCATGGTTCCCTCCCTTCTCTCACACCTTCATGTCCGGCGCCGCCGTCGATCTTTCGCAGCTCCTCGGTGAATTTGCCCCTGGCGCGGTGCAGCCGGATGCTCACGGCGTTCGGCGTGACGCCGAGAACCTCCGCGATCTCCCCCGGGCCCAGCTGCTCCCACGCCCACAGGCGGAGCAGGTCGGCCTCGTCGTCCCGCATCGCCGCGAGCGCGGCCGCGACCCGCGGGTCCGGCGGGTCCGCGTCGCGCTCGGCCTCCTGCGGGGGGTCCACGACGGTGATCCGGGCCGCCAGGCGGACCTGTCGCCGGTCACCGCGCCGGATGTTGGCCAGGCAGTTGCGGGCCACGCCGTACACCCACGGCAGCGCGTGCTCAGGCACGTGGTCGAGCCGTCGCCAGCAGACCAGCAGCGTCTCGGCGAGCACGTCCTCCGCAGTGTCCGGGTCGGTCCGTCGAGCGAGGAATCGGCGTACGGGCTCGACGACCTCCGCCGCGAGCGCCTCGAAGCGCTCGCGGGCGTCGTCGGGGTGCTCCTCGGCCACGGCTCAACCCTCACACACCGTCATGCCTGCTCTGCGAAGCAGGTGGAAATGCGCACCGGCCCGGCAGATCCTCTCTGCCGGGCCGGTGGGTGGTGCTGGGAGCGGTGGCTCAGAAGTCCATGCCGCCCATGCCGCCGGACGGGTCGCCGCCCATGGCGGGAGCCTTCTCCGGCTTGTCCGCGACGACCGCCTCGGTGGTGAGGAAGAGCGCCGCGATCGAAGCGGCGTTCTGCAGCGCGCTGCGGGTCACCTTGGCGGGGTCGATGATGCCCTCGGCGATCATGTCGACGTACTCGCCGGTGGCCGCGTTGAGGCCGTGACCGGCCGCCAGGTTGCGCACCTTCTCCGCCACGACGCCGCCCTCGAGGCCGGCGTTGATCGCGATCTGCTTGAGCGGTGCCTCGGTCGCGAAACGCACGATCTGCGCGCCCGTGGCCTCGTCACCGGTCAGGTCCAGCTTCTCGAAGGCCACGTCCG
>JAWWPK010000371.1:0-5365 GCA_033854925.1 Nocardioidaceae bacterium
CTGAGGCGGCGCGCAGCGGACCGTCGCGACCATCCGGGTGTCGACCAGCTCGAGGCCGTCGGCGGCATCGACGGAGGTGGCTCGGGTCGCCAGCCCGACGCGGTGCAGCGAGGCGAACAGCCAGTCCCCGGAGCGGTCACCGGTGAAGACCCGGCCGGTGCGGTTGGCACCGTGGGCTGCGGGAGCAAGCCCGACGATCAGGACCGTCGGCGTGGGCGAGCCCCAGCCGGGGATCGGCCGCCCCCAGTAGGGTTCGCCGGCGTACGACGCCCGCTTGGCCACCGCGACGTCCTCGCGCCACCGGACCAGTCGCGGGCAGGCCCGGCAGACCGACACCTCCGCGTCGAGCTCGTCGAGCGTTGCGCCGGCCGCGAGCCGACGAACCTGCGCCGGCGTCCGCGCCACCGGCGTCGCGGGCATCGCCGGGTCGCCGGGCCAGCCGGTGCCGGGCGGGACCGGCGAGTGGAACGGCTGCCCGGTCGCCGGGTGCGGCAGCTCGGTCAGGTGATGGGTCAGGTGGTCGGTCAGGGAGCCGAGGCTACGGGGTCGCCTGCATCCCGATCTGGGTGTCCCCGCCGCCGCGCACCTTGTCGGCCGCGGTGGACGCCGCGGAGGACACCTTGTCCTTCGCGACCTCGGCCGCAGCGGCCGCCTGGTGAGCGGCGGCATCCTGGGCCCGGTGCGCGACCCGCTGCACCTTCGGGTTGTCGGCGACCTTGCGGGCGGTAGCGGCGATCTGCTCGTAGCGCTGGCGGCCGGCCCGGGCCCCGAGTACGTATCCAACCCCGGCGGCGGCCAGCAGGGACAGCTTGCTCATGACCTTCTCCTCTTCACGATGATGACGACGACGGCGAGGACCGCGGCGACGCCGGCCACGACGGCGGCCTGCTTCGCGGTGGCCTTCGCACGTGCCTGGACCTGCTCGGTGAGCTCGTTGACCGTGGTGGCGAGCTCTTCACGCTGGCGCGCGATGTCGGCCTCGAGCTCGGCCTGCTTCTGCCCGGCGCCTTGGCTGGCCATCAGTGGTGTCCCTTCACGGCCTCGACGTCCTCCTTGGCGCCCGCGATCGCCTTCTCGGGCGCCGGTGGGGTGGCCTGGGCGACCTGCTTCTTGCCGACCAGGGCGGCGACGCCCGCGGCGGCGAACAGCGCGACGGACACGATCAGCGCGGCCAGCCACAACGGGAGCGCGAGGTCCAGCGCGATGACCGCGGTGGTCAGCAGCCCAGCGAGCCCGTAGAGCGCCAGCAGACCCGCTCCGCTGAACAGCCCGATGCCGACCCCTGCGTGCTTGCCCTTCTCGGCCAGCTCGGCCTGGGCGAGCCTGATCTCCGAGCGCACCAGCTCGGGGATCTGTTCCGAGAGGCGGTGGACGACGGCTCCGATCGGCTCGTCCGTCTGCTGCTGCGTGGTCACGCGGGGCCGGTACCCCGCCGGTCGACGCTTATACGAGCGACCAGGCAATCCCGTCGAGGATGTCGGACTCGGACACGACGAGGTGCTCGACCGGCGTACGGCGCAGCACGCGGGACAGGATCAGTGCCCCCGCGTCGATCACGTCGGCCCGGCCGGGGTGCAGCCACGGCAGCGCCAGCCGCTCGGCGACGGTCATCCCCACCAGGCGGTCCGCCATCGCGTGCACCTGGTCGACCGGCAGCAAGGCCTGGTCGACCAGGTCCCGGTCGTACGCCGGGAGGTCGAGCACGCCCGCGGCGACCGAGGTGACGGTGCCCGCGACGCCGACCACCGTGGCGGCGCGCGCCGGTGAGACCGGGCACGCGTCAAGGTGCCGCTCGATGTCCCGGACGCACGCGGTCACCTCGGCCATCGTCGGTGGGTCTGAGCGCAGGTGCCGCTCGTGCAGCCGGACCGAGCCGATGTCCATCGAGTGCGCCGCCGACGGTGGCGCGGTCAGTGAGGCGCCCCGGATCAGCTCGGTCGAGCCGCCACCGATGTCGACGACGAGGACCGGCAGCTCGGGGGCGTCCCGCAGGTTGCGCACCGCGCCGTCGTAGGCGAGCTCGGCCTCATCGCTTCCGGACAGCACCTCGGGCGTCACGCCCAGCCGCTCGCGGACGCCCTCGGTGAAGACGGTGGCGTTGTCGGCGTCGCGGGTCGCCGAGGTCGCGCAGAACCGGAGCCGGGTGACGTCGTGCTCGCGGATCAGGGCGGCGTACTCGTCGATCGCCTCGAAGGTGCGGGCCAGTGCGTCGTCGGCGAGCCGGCCGCTCGCGTCGACGCCCTGGCCCAGCCGGACGATGCGGGTCTCCCTGACCGCGACCTCGGGCAATGGCCCGATGAGCAGCTTGATGGTGTTGGTGCCGCAGTCGATCGCGGCGACGGTGTCACTCAACGCTTGCTCCGGGGGCCCCGCCAAAGGGCGAGTGCAGCGAGCCGTTTGGTGGGATGGAAACGCAGGGACCCGTTGCCCACCAGTCCCCGAGCTGGTCGAGCACCTCGTCGCCGAGCGGGTTCGCGCCGCGGCCCTGGGCGAGCGCCTGGGCGGCCAGCACGTGCAGGCACTTGACCCGGTCCGGCATGCCGCCGGCCGAGATGCCGTCGATCTCCGGGACGCTGCCCAGCTCGGCGCGGGCGGCCAGGTAGCGCTCGTGTGCACCGGCGTACGCCGCCGCGAGCTCGGGGTCGGTGCCGAGCCGGGCCTCCATCTCCTTCATCAGGCCCGAACCCTCGAGCGAACCGATCCGCGAGGCCGCCCGCGGGCAGGTCAGGTAGAACGTGGTCGGGAACGGCGTGCCGTCGCGCAGCCGGGGTTCGGTGGCCACCACGTCCGGCAACCCGCAAGGACACCGGTGCGCGACCGCGTGCACGTCGCGCGCGGGACGCCCGAGCTGCCGGCCGACCGCCTCGAGGTCGGCCCCGAGATCAGCACCGTCGATCACGGCTTTCCGGGGTCCCCGCGGCGTTGTTCGGCGGAGGAGCGAAGCGGGGGAGTCGAAGAACGTCGGAGGGTGATCACGGCGCTTGGGGGGTCTCCCCCGCGGAACCCTCGCCGCCGGTGCCCTTCTTGGTGCCGTCGATCTCCGTGGCGGGCGGCTTGCCACCGGTGCTCGGCGGGTTGCCGGCCAGCTCGACCGACGCCCAGCCGTCGCTCCACCAGGCCGTCGGCTTGCTGGAGATGACGGCATCCGGGTCCTGCAGCGCCGCTGCCGGCTCGAGCGGCTTGCCGTCCTCGCCGAGCACCAGGTAGGTCTTCTCACCCGGCATCACGTAGCCGAGCCGCTCCCGGGCCTGCTTCTGGACGTACGCCGGGTCCGCCCAGCGGTCCTTCTCCGTCTCGAGCGCGTCGATGTTCGCCTCGTGCTGGGCGATCTGGGTCTTGAGCTCGTTGATCTGTGAGCGCTGCTCGAGGTAGGCGCGCAGGGACGACGCGTAGGACACCGTCAGCACGGCGAGCACCAGCACCAGCACCGCCGCCCGGCCGGTCAGCCGCGAACGTGGTCGCCCGGCAGTCGCGACAGCAGCACCTTCTGGCCCGGGACGGGCGGGAGCGGGCCGGGCCGGTCGGGGCACCCCCGGGCCTCGGCCCGGTCCGGTGCGCCCGCGCGGTCTGCGCTTGTCGGGAGTCATGTCCCTACACGGCACCTCGGACGGGAGATGACGCGCGCTTGGCGCACGCATGCCGGGCGCTTCGCGGCGTTGCCGACGCTAGCTGGACGAGCAAGTACGGCGTCGCGCCGGCGCCTTGCTAAGCACCAGTCCTGCGCGCGCCAAGCATCACGTCATCTCCCGTCCGAGGCACCATTGAACCTCGGGAAGGCGCCTGCGCCGGCGTACCGCGCCGCGTCGCCGAGCTCGTCCTCGATTCGCAGCAGCTGGTTGAACTTGGCCACCCGGTCTGAGCGGGCCGGCGCGCCGGTCTTGATCTGGCCGCAGTTCACGGCCACCGCGAGGTCGGCGATCGTGGTGTCCTCGGTCTCGCCGGAGCGGTGGCTCATCATGCAGCGGAAGCCGGCGCGGTGCGCGAGCTCGACGGCGTCGAGGGTCTCGGTGAGCGAGCCGATCTGGTTGACCTTGACCAGCAGGGCATTGGCCTGGCCGCCGTCGATGCCGCGCTGGAGCCGCTCCACGTTGGTGACGAACAGGTCGTCGCCGACGATCTGGATCTTGTCGCCGAGCTCGTCGGTGATCGCCTTCCACCCCTCCCAGTCGTCCTCGTCGAGCGGGTCCTCGATGGAGACGATCGGGTACGCCGACACCAGGTCGGCGTAGTAGGCGGTCATCTCGGCGCTGGTCTTCGCGGCGCCCACGAACGTGTAGGAGCCATCCTTTAAGAACTCGCTGGCGGCGACGTCCAAGGCGAACGCGATGTCGGTGCCGAGCTTCTGGCCCGATGCCTCGACCGCCTCGGAGATGAGGTCGAGCGCGGCCCGGTTGGAGTCGAGGTTGGGCGCGAAGCCGCCCTCGTCGCCCAGCCCGGTCGAGAGCCCCTTCTTCTTCAGGACCGACTTCAGCGCGTGGTAGACCTCAGCGCCCGAGCGCAGCGCCTCCTTGAAGGTCGGCGCCCCGATCGGCGCGATCATGAACTCCTGCACGTCGACGTTGGAGTCGGCGTGCGCGCCGCCGTTGACGATGTTCATCATCGGCACCGGCAGCAGATGGGCGTTGGGACCGCCGACGTAGCGGTAGAGCGGGAGTCCGGACGAGTCGGCCGCGGCCCGGGCGACGGCGAGCGAGACGCCCAGGATCGCGTTGGCGCCGAGCTGGGCCTTGTTGGGGGTGCCGTCCGCGTCGAGCATCGTCTGGTCGACCAGCCGCTGGTCGTCCGCGTCGAGCCCCTCGATCGTGGGGCCGAGGGTCTGGATGACCGCGTCCACGGCGGTCTGGACGCCCTTGCCGAGGTAGCGGTCACCGCCGTCGCGCAGCTCGACAGCCTCGAACGCGCCGGTGGACGCGCCGCTTGGGACGGCCGCTCTGGCGAAGGTCCCGTCGTCGAGGATCACCTCGACCTCGACGGTGGGGTTGCCGCGCGAGTCGAGGATCTCGCGGGCGCCGACAGCTTCGATGGATGCCACGGGTCGGTGCTCCTGGTGTGGGGAAGTCGGGGAAGAAGGTGCGGCCGCCAGCCTAGTGGCGAGGAGCGGGCGATCTGCGCAACCCGTCCCGCGACGCGGGATCGCTCGTGGCGGCCAGGCTCCCTAACCCGCACGAATTTCCAAAAGGCCGCTAGATCTTGGCCCGTCCGTGTCGCGCCACGGATGGTGATCGGTCCCGCCACTAGCATCGAACCACACTCGTCGCGGCTAGGTCTCCCGGCGACGCAACCAAGCCGACGTGGCCCAAGGATGGACATGACCGCACACACTCTGACTCGCACGAGCTTGTTCTCGGCCGGCTCGCTGGAATGT
>JAWWPK010000372.1:0-4449 GCA_033854925.1 Nocardioidaceae bacterium
GAGCAGGGCGGCGTCATCGATCCCGACGTGCTCTGGTCGTGCACGACGTGTGGCGCGTGCGTCGAGCAGTGCCCTGTCGACATCGAGCACGTCGACCACATCGTCGACATGCGCCGCTACCAGGTGCTGATCGAGTCCGCGTTCCCCAGCGAGGCCGGCGTGATGCTGCGCAACCTCGAGAACAAGGGCAACCCCTGGGGGATGAACAACTCCTCGCGGACGGAGTGGATGGAGGGCCTGCCGTTCGAGGTGCGGGTCGTGACCGACTCGATCCCCGAGGACGTGGAGTACCTCTTCTGGGTCGGCTGCGCCGGTGCCCTCGAGGACCGCGCGAAGAAGGTGACTCGCGCCTTCGCGGAGCTGCTGCACACGGCGGGGGTGGAGTTCGCCGTCCTCGGTGCGGGTGAGTCGTGCACGGGTGACCCGGCCCGACGGCTGGGCAACGAGTTCGTCTTCCAGATGCTGGCGCAGCAGAACGTCGAGGTGCTCAACGGCGTCGGCGCCGGCCGCGAGAACGACGTGAAGATCGTCGCCACCTGCCCGCACTGCTTCAACACCCTCGCCAACGAGTACCCGCAGGTCGGCGGCCACTACGACGTCGTCCACCACACCCAGCTGCTCGGCAAGCTCGTCGAGGACGGCCACCTCGTCCCGGTCACGCCGGTCGACGAGAAGGTGACCTACCACGACCCGTGCTACCTCGGCCGGCACAACCGCGTCTACACCCCGCCACGCGAGATCCTCAACGCCATCCCCGGGTTCCAGACCGCCGAGATGACGCGGTGCAAGGAGCGCGGCTTCTGCTGCGGCGCCGGCGGTGCGCGGATGTGGATGGAGGAGAAGATCGGCAAGCGCATCAACGTCGAGCGCACGGACGAGGCCCTCGCGACCGATGCCGATCTGATCTCGACGGCGTGCCCTTTCTGCATCGTGATGCTGTCCGACGCGGTGACCGCGAAGAAGCAGGACGGGTCGGCGAAGGAGAGCGTCCAGGTCCTCGACGTCTCGCAGATCCTGGCCCGCTCACTGGCTCCGAAGAAGGTGCCGGCGATGGCCGGCGGCGGCCACGTGACCACGACCGACGCCCCCGTCTCCGCACCGACCCCCGAAGCCCCCGCGGCCGAGCCGGCCGCGACCGAGGCTCCAACAGCGACCCCCGAGCCAGAGCCCGCCCCCGAGCGGGCCGCGACTGCCGAGCCCGCCGAGGCGGCGACACCGGAGCCGTCATCCGCTGCGGAGCCGGCTGCGACTGCGGAGCCCGCCGGCACCCCCTCCGCCGAGCCCAGCGCGGCGGAGATCACCCCGGACGTCACCGAGGAAGCAGCGGGACCGGTCGAGTCCACCCCGGCCGAGACCGCCGGGGCCGATGAGGTGCAGCTGGCTCAGGAAGAGTCGGGCGACGGACCGGCCCCCGCATAAGTGGTCAACTGAGGGGCCGACGCGCCGGCGTGTCTGCCCCGCGAGTGACCACACTTCACCGCGTGGGCGGCGGGGCTACTCGGTCGGGGTGCGGCTGAAGCGCAGGTGCGATCGGGACGGTGTCGGCCCGCGCTGGTCCTGATAGCGCGAGCCGTAGATCGACGAGCCGTACGGGTGCTCGGCCGGCGAGGTGAGCGGCAGCACGCAGATCTGCCCGATCTTCATGCCCGGGTAGAGCTTGATCGGCAGGTTCGCGACGTTCGACAGCTCCAGCGTCACGTGCCCCGAGAACCCGGGGTCGATGAACCCCGCCGTCGAGTGCGTCAGCAGCCCCAACCTCCCGAGCGAGCTCTTCCCTTCCAGCCGCGCGGCAAGGTCGTGGCCGAGGGTGATGACCTCGAGGGTCGAGCCGAGGACGAACTCCCCCGGGTGCAGGATGAACGGCTCCTCCCCGTCCGGCTCGAGCAGCTCCGTCAGGTCGTCCTGCGCCATCGCCGGGTCGATGTGCGTGTAGCGGTGGTTGGCGAAGACCCGGAAGTACCGGTCCAGCCGGACGTCGACGCTGGACGGCTGCACCATCGCCTCGTCGTACGGCGCCAGGCCCATCCGTCCCGAGGCGAGGGCAGCCTTGAGGTCGCGGTCGCTCAGCAGCATGCGGGGACCCTATCGATCCGGTACGGCGGCGGGTGCCCGGCTAGTAACATCTCGTCCGAGCACCACGCGGGCGTAGTTCAGCGGCAGAACATCAGCTTCCCAAGCTGAGAACGCGAGTTCGATTCTCGTCGCCCGCTCCAACGTCCATACCCCGTCGCACCCCCCATGGATCACCCATACGGGTGACCGGCGAAGCGCTCGCACCGGTCGAGACCAGACAACGTGGCGGAACGCGTCCGGGTTGCCAGCGTGCCCCGCATTCTTCGAACCGCGTCCGACCTGGACGCGGCGCTCGACGCTGGCCTGCTGGAGGTCGCCTACCAGCCGGTGCTCTCGCTCGTTACCGGGCAGGTCGTCGCCGCCGAGGCACTCGCCCGGCTCCGCGACCGCGACACCGGTGAGCTCCGGGCGCCTGACACGTTCATCCCGTTGGCAGAGGCGACCGGACGCATCGCCCGGATCGACCGCATGGTCCTCGAGCTGGCTGTCCCCCTCGCGGTCGAGTGGCGCGCTTCGATGCCGGGCCGGCCGTTCAGCGTGGGCGTCAACGTCTCCGTCGTCGGGCTGGCCGATCCGACGCTGGCGACCTTCATCGACCGGGTCTGTGCGGAGGCAGGCCTGCCCTGCGACGCCCTCGTCGTCGAGGTGACCGAGACGGTACTGAGCCGGCCGGGGTCGGGTCACGAGCGGGTGCTGCACGACATCCACGCCCTAGGCTGCAACGTGACGATGGACGACTTCGGCACCGGCTACTCCTCCTTGTCGCACCTGATGCGCTTCCCGGTCGACGGCATCAAGATCGACCGTCACTTCGTGTGGGAGATCGGCGGCACCAGTCGCGGCGCGAAGCTCCCGGGCGCCCTCGTCCAGCTCGGCGCCCAGCTCGGGCTGCACGTGGTCGCCGAGGGCGTCGAGACAGCAGCGCAGGTCGCGGTGCTTCAACGGGCCGGCTGCCCGTTCGCCCAGGGCTTCCTGTTCGCCAGGCCGCTGCCTCCTGAGGAGCTGGCGGCCTTCCTTCGTGCCAACGCCGCCGGCGTCCCGCTTCCCCGGAGTGAGACGCCATGACCCCCGCCGTCAACGAGCTGCGCCGCCGGGCCCGCATCATGCGGCGCATCCGGGTCCTCATCGCTGTGCTCATCCCGATCGAGATGTCGCTCTACGTCGCCCCGCCCCGGGTGGCCACAGCACTGCACCCGATCGAGGCGTCCCTGCTGCTCGTGCCGGCGGTCCTGCTCATCGTCGCGCTGTCCGCGGCCGTGCACCGCCGGTCCTCCGACCCGCTGGCGCTCATGCGCTGGGGTCGCGTCGAGCTCGCGGCGGACGCGGTCGTCGCACTCGCCATCCTGAACGTCTTCGCCTTCGACCAGTTCTCCTCGATCTGGACGGTCCTTGTCATCGTCGTCCTGGAAGGCGCCTTCCGGGAGAGCCTGCGCGGCGCCATCGCGACCTGGGCCGCCACCGGGCTGGTCTACGTAGGCATCCAGATCCACGCGGCGCAGGTCTTCCCGACGACCGCCCCGCTGGACGCCGGGTCGATCATCTTCCGCGCCCTCGTGGTGGGGATCGTGGCAGTCGTCGCCGGGCAGCTGGCGTCGCAGCTCGAGGCTGCGGTGGAGCGGCACCGCCGCAGCGAGATCGCGCTGGCCGAGCAGTACGACGACCTGCGGCTGATCGGCCGGGTCAGCAGGGCCATCGCGGCCGGGCCGGAGGCGAGGCTCGACGTCTGCCAGGCGGTGGCAGAGCTCAGCGGCGCCGAGGTCGTGATGCTCTACGAGCCCACCCAGGACGGCCTCCGCGGTACCGCCGTCGCCGTCGCCCTCGATGTCATGGCGGAGGAGGCCGCGGTCGCCATCGCCCGAGCCGACGCGGCCGTCCTGCTCGTCGACCAGGCCCGTCGCGATCCCCTCACCGGGCTGGTCAACCGCCGCGGCTGGGAGGAGACCCTGCAGGCCGAGATGTCGCGCGCCAAGCGGAGCCGCGCGCCGCTGTCGATGCTGATGCTCGACCTGGACGGGCTCAAGGCCTTCAACGACACCCACGGCCACCAGGCCGGTGATGCCCTCATCGCCGCAGCGGCACGGGCCTGGGAGTCGCGACTGCGGCCGACGGACGTGCTCGCGCGCTTCGGCGGTGACGAGTTCGCCGCCCTGCTTCCGGGTTGTGACGAGACCACTGCGCTGCGGGTGGCCGAAGCACTGCTGCAGGGGCTGCCGCCTGGCGCGTCCTGCACTGCAGGCATCGCCGAGTGGGACGGCACGGAGACCGGCGCGGCCTTGGTTTCGCGCGCGGACGCGGCGCTGTACGACGGCAAGCGGGCCGGTGGCGGTCGTGCCGTTCACGCGACGGGAACGATCCCGGCGCAGCGCGTGCACTCGG
>JAWWPK010000373.1:0-8136 GCA_033854925.1 Nocardioidaceae bacterium
TGGCACTGGCCCCTCGGGTGGCCGTCGCCTACGAGCGCAACGACGAGACCAACGACCGGCTCGAGGACGCCGGCATCGAGGTGGTCCGGATCGCCGGGTCCGAGCTGGGCTCCGGCCGTGGCGGCCCGCGCTGCATGAGCTGCCCGGTCTCCCGCGAGTCATTGGCCTGAGCCGTGCCCTCTCAGGGTTTCGGTCGTTCTTCTTGCTAGCCCCCGGCCGGTTCGGAAGGATCGCGCCCGCAAGGACCCAACCCGAAAGGCTGGCCATGGCAGACACCTTCTTCTCGACGTTCACACCCGAGGAGATCGCCCGCATCAGCGCGTCCGGCACCCGTGTGAAGCTGCCCGAGGGCTGGGCGCCGATCTCGGAGAAGACCGGCGCTGACAAGGCCTACATCATCCTCAACGGCACGGTCTCGGTCCGGAGCCACGGCGCCGAGGTCGCCCAGCTGGGCCCCGGCGACATCGTGGGCGAAGCCGCGATCCTCAACCACTCGCTGCGGACGGCGACGATCGTGGCGCTCACCCCCCTGGAGCTGATCCACTTCACCAAGGAGCAGCTCGACAAGCTGAACGAGGACATGCCCTCCTTCCACGAGGCTCTCGAGAAGACGGCCGCCGAGCGGTTCCCGCAGAAGTCGTGAGTTGAGCGAGCCGAACGACCCCGACCTCTCGGAGGCCCTCGACACCGTCGAGCGGTACCTCCTCGGCGACGCCCCGTCGCTGACCCGGGTCCAGGTCTGCGAGCAGGCCGGCGTCCCGCTCGAGGTGGCGCAGGAGCTCTGGCGCCTGCTCGGCTTCGCCCACCAGCCGGACGACGCGGTGGCCTTCACCCAGGCCGACGTCCAGGCGCTCGAGTACACCCACGACCTGGTGAAGCTCGGCATCCTCAGCCCCGACCGGCAGGCGGCCCTGGTCCGCACCTGGGGCCGGAGCTTCGCCCGCATGGCCGAGTGGCAGACCCGGCTGCTGACCGACGTCGCGCTCGAGAGCGCGGACCCCGTCCAGCAGGTCAAGGACCTGGCCTCCGAGGTGCTTCCGAAGGTCGAGGCACTGCAGGACTACGTGTGGCGCCGCCACCTGGCCAGCGCCGGGGTCCGGCTCATGGCCAGCGACGCGGCCGGGTCAGACACCTCGAAGCTGGCGGTGGTCTTCGTCGACATCGTCGGCTTCACCTCGCGCAGCAAGGAGCTCGACGAGACCGAGCTGGTCGAGTGGATCGAGTACTTCGAGGCCGAGTGCTCCGGGCTGGTCGTCGACCACGACGGCCGGGTGATCAAGAACATCGGCGACGAGGTGCTGTTCGTCGCCGAGGACGTCGCCCAGGCGGCCGACGCGGCGCTGACCATGACTGCACGCGGCTCCGACCCCGACGACGAGTTCCCGGAAGTACGCGCGGGCGTGGCGTACGGCGACGTCGTCTCCCGCCTCGGGGACGTCTTCGGCCCCACCGTCAACGTCGCCTCCCGGCTCACCTCGCTCGCCCGTCCGGGCTCGGTGCTGATCGACCAGGGCGCCCACGACGCCCTCACCGGCGACACCGAGGACCGCGACTTCGACCAGCGCGAGCACGCGGGCTTCTCGTTCCGGCGGATGCGGCGCACGTCGGTGAAGGGGTACTCGCGGCTGCAGTCGTGGGTGCTGAGGCGGGCCAAGAGCAGCTAGCTACTCGACGACCCGGCGGCGCCGGAGCTGCACCGCGGTGAGCCCCACCGCGACGACGACGGCCACGAGCAGGCCTGCGAACAGCGCCGCGCTGAGCACGGCCACCAGGCCGGTGCCAAGGCCGAGCAGGCCGATCACGGGCGGCGCGCAGCAGGCCGCGCAGGCAGCCACACCACCTGCCCCCGTGGCCAGCCCGAGACTGCGCCGTTCGCCCGGTTCGACGCTCATCGGGTGACCTCGACCGCAGCCAGCTCCACGAACGGGATGGGACAGCATTCCTGGGCCGCGCACTCGTGCAGGTCGTCGCAACCCATCGCCACGGCCGCGGCCAGGTTGTCGCGGATCGTGGTGAGATCGGCGATCCGCGACTCCACCTCCACGAGCTTCTCGCGGGCCCGCACCTGGAGCCCGGCGTCGCGGCCGTGAGCCCGGCCGACGTCCAGCAGCTCGCCCACCTCGTCGAGGGTGAAGCCCAGCCGCTGCGCCGCCTTGACCACCCGGAGTCGAGTGACCGCCTCGGCCGGGTAAAGGCGGTGGCCCCCGGGGCTCCGGTCCGGCCGGGCCAGTAGTCCGCGGCGTTCGTAGTAGCGCAAGGTCTCCCGGTTCACGCCCGCCACCGCTGCCAGCTCGCCGACGCGCATCATCGGCGGGCCCCCTCAGCCAGCGCGGCGAGAGCGTCGAGGATCTCCCGGCGCTCGGGCGGGACACCCACCTCGAGCACCACCTCGTCGGCCGAGCCGGACAGCGCGAAGTCGAAGAACGAGCAGCAGGCGCTCTCGCGCGCGGCGAGGTCGGCGACCCGTTCCCGCAGACCGGCAGCACCAGACAGCGACAGCTCCAGCCTGTCGCCGGACCACGACAGGTCGGTCACGTGGTCGGCGAAGAGATTCTCGAACTCGGACAGCCGCATCGGCCGCTCAGCGGTCGGGAGGGTGCACGCGTCCGTGGTCATCATCTCGAGGTGCTCCATGTAGCCATGATCAACCCGGACCTGGGTACCGGTTGCAAGTCTCGCTGTGAGATGTCGCCCGAGGACGCGCTGCTACCGCGTCCTCGGGCACCTTGCTGTTCGGGCTCGTGGCCTGGTCAGCGGATGGTGACCTGCCGGTTCGCGAGGCCGGAGCGGGCGGCGCGCTGGTGAGCGTCCAGCGCGGACCCGTCGGCCAGGGCGGCGGCGAGATCCTCGGCGAACGTCGATGCCGGGTCCTCCAGCGCCTCCGGACCGGTGCCAACGGGCAGGTCCCAGACCGGGGCCAGCAGACCGTGTGCACGGAACATGCCGACCAGGCGGGCGCCCTCGACGATGACGTCCTTGCCGGCGACGTGCAGCCGGGCCAGTGCGTCGAGCAACAGGTCCTCGGGCTCGGGCATCACCCAGCGCAGGTGCTCCTTGGTGCCGACGTCGGTCCAGTACGCCGCCTCGACCTGGGTCAACCTCGCGGTCGGGTTGGCCGCGGCGTTCGCCTGCTCCATGGCGGCCACGAGCTCGTCCTTCTCCTCGACGTCGGAGACCCAGAAGTCGAAGCCCTCGTGCACGGTGACCTTCAGCGCTGCGTCCTGGGGGTCCGTGACCAGGTCCTGCAGGCGCGGACCCTCGCCCGGCGGGTCGGTGAGGCCGACCACGCCCGACTCGTCGGCGTCGATCGCGAGCTGAAGCACCGCACCGAGGTCGCGGGACGGGTCGCCGAAGTTGTGCTGCACCTGCAGCCCCAGCCAGAGCTGGCCGCTGTCGCGAACCATCGCCGGAGCCGCCATCGGCAGCAACGAGCAGAGGGTGACCGGCTTGTCGGTGCCCTTGACGCTCAGCGGTGCGGTCGCGCTGGGCACCAGCTCGCGCATCGCGACGATGTCGCACTCCGAGGGCAGCCCCTCGAACGGCCGGCCGACGTACACCCCGCCGGCGCCGCCCTCGGCGCCGTGGCAGGCCTTGAAGCGCTTCCCGGAGCCGCACGGGCACGGCTGCCGCGGACCCACCTCGCCCGGTGCTGCCTGGTGAGCGTCCCTCGCCTTGGTCCGCGACTTCTTCGCCATGCCGACGACGCTACTTGCCGAGCAGCTCCAGCAGGTACGCCGGGCGGTCGGTGATGACCGCCTCCACCCCGAGCTCCTGGCAGCGCTTCAGGTCCGGCTCGCTGTTCACCGTCCAGACGTGCACGCCGTGGCCGGACCCGGCGATCCGCTCCGCCAGCCGCGGGTGCTCGTTGAGCAGGTCGATGCCCGGCCCGACCAGCCAGTCCGCGTCCATGACCCGTCGCAACAGCGGCCAGTAGGACGCCTTGTCGATCAGCTGCACCAGGCGGACCGCCGGGGCCAGTCGCTGCATCCGCTGCAGCGCGGCGTGGCTGAAGCTCATCACCCGGGCCGGGCTCGGCTCGCCGCTGCTGGGCACGTCCCAGCCGAAGTCGTGCAGCATCTCGGTGACCCGCTTCTCGACCAGTCCGCCGTACCTCGTCGGGTGCTTGGTCTCGATCGCCACCTCGACCCGGCGGTCGTAGTCGGCGACCATCTCCAGCAGCTTCCGCAGCGTGAGCACCCCGCCCATCCGGCGGTCCGGCTCCGGCGCCTCGTCGTCGAGCTCGGCCCACGGGTTCTTCCACGAGGCGAAGTCGAGGGCTTCCAGGTCCTCGAGGTTGGACGTCGAGATCAGCCCGGGTTTGGACGCGGTCCGGCGGAGGTCGCGGTCGTGCACGCAGACCAGGTGCCCGTCGGCGGTGAGCCGGACGTCGCACTCCAGCCCCTCGGCGCCCGCGTCCAGCGCCTTCACGTACGCGCCGAGGGTGTGCTCGGCGTTCTCGAAGCTGGCCCCGCGGTGCGCGACCACCTGGGGCACGGCCGCCGACGGAGGCATGCCGCCATTGTGGGGGGTCAGTGATGCTTGGGGACGCGCTTGACCCTCCAGGAGATCGTGTCGGGTGTCGGCGAGACATTGCCGGCCGCGTCGACCGCGGTGACCGAGAGGGCGTGCTTGCCGACCTTGACCGTGAAGAGGACCGTGGCCGGGCAGGTGGCGTACGCCGCGCCGTCGAGGCTGCACCGGAACGTCGCCCCAGGCTCGCTGGCGAACGCGAACGCCACCTTCACCTTCTTCTTGGAGGTCTTCACGGTGCGCTTGGGCTGCTTGGTCACGTTCACCGTGGGCCCGGTGGCGTCCACGGTGAACGTGCGGGAGACCGGCGATGCATCGGTGTTCCCCGCGACGTCGGTGGCACGTGCCTCGAACACGTAGGACCCGTCGTCCAGGCCGGACGCGGCGAAGGACGTCGTCGTGGTGCATGGCGCGAACCCCGGGGCCGTCGTACCGCTCCGGTAGAGGCGGCAAGCCATCGCCGACACCGGCTCGCTGACGCCCAGGCCGTACGCAACCGACCTGGTGTTGACCACGCTGCCGTCGGCCGGGCCGCTGACGACCGACGTGTCCGGCGCGATCGTGTCGACGGTGAAGGTGCGGGTTGCCGGCGTCGGGTCGACGTTGCCGACGGCGTCCGTGGCGCGAGCCTCGAAGGTGTACGGCCCGTCGGTCAGGCCCGAGGCGGAGAACGAGGTCGCCGTGGGGCACGGTGCGAACGCCGGTGCCGTTGCGCCGGACGTGAAGAGACGACAGGCCATGGTCGACCCGGCCTCGTCGGCGCTGACGCCGTAGGTCACCGAGCTGCTGGCCAGCACCGCACCGTTGGCAGGGCCGCTCGTGACTGCTGTGTCGGGTGGCGTCGCGTCAACGGTGAAGCTGCGCGTGGCCTCCACCACGTTGCCGACCTGGTCCGTCACCCGGACATGGAAGGTGTAGCTGCCACCGACGGTCTCGGACACCGTGTGGCTCGACGACCCGCCGGAGCACGGAGCGAAGACGGCCGGCTGTCCGTTCGGCACCACCGAGCAGGCGACCGAAGCCACCCCACTGAGTGAGTCCGCTGGTGTCAGCGTCCACGCCTCGGTCGCTCCGGGCCCGAATACCTGTCCGTCGGGACCGGTGACTCCGACCGTCGGGGCCGTGTTGTCGACCATGATCGTGTGAGCCGACACCCCGCCCGCGCGGTTGGAGGTGTCTCTCGCCCGAGCACCCACCGAGACGTTGGCCGAGTTCAGCATGCTCACGTCGAGGGTCGCCTGGAACGGCGCCTGGTTGTCTGTCGCTCGGACCACCCCGTTGACCAGGAAGTCCATGCCGATCACGCCGACGTTGTCGGTGGCCGTGGCGCTCGCGTTGACGGTCGACGACACGACGGCGCTCTGTGCAGGGCTGGTGAGCGTGGCGACTGGATCCTCCGTGTCGAAGAAGATCGCCGTCACGCTCTTGGATGCGGTGACAGTGACGTGGCAGGTGCGGCCGAAGGTGGTGGTGCACCCGGAGAAGCCCTGGAAGGTGAACCCGTCCCGGTCGGGAGCCGCGACGAGGTCGACCTCCGGGGGAAACGTGGTGCACGGCGGGTGGTTGGCGGGGTCGCACTCCTGCGTGTCTGCGTAGAACTCGCTGCAGTCGCCGCCCGCCTCGCTGCACGAGATGCCCGATGCCGTCACCGTCCCGCGGCCCTGGATCGTGACCGTGACGGTCCCCGAGGCCGCGGCCGGTCCGGATGTGGCAACGGTCGCCGCGGCGTAGGACGCCACGAGGGCGGCGGCGAGCGCGAAGCGGGCCGCGGGGCGAGAGCGCAAGGACATGGACGCCTCGATTCGGAAGGCTGCTGGGTCCCCGAGACCGGCGCGAAGCCGACAGGAGACTAGGTCAGCCAAATCGTGAGGAGCCTCATCCTTTGGAGTGAGATTTCGCGAGGGGAGTTCAGCGTCGCTCCGGGCCGCGAGCGTCCCGGTAGACCCAGGCGGACGCGATGGCCACCGCGATCAGGGGTCCGATGCTCAGCGTCAGCCCGACGTCCACCATCGCGAACAGGATGAGGATGAACGCCCCGAAGGACGAACGAACCGACGGACAGGACGAAGGCGCGCTCCCGGCTCATGCGACACCCCTTCCCACCCGGTTCCTCGCCACACCCCACGGATCGTGGTACGACGTTTCTGTGGCCAGGCACAGCGAGTCCACCACCAAGACCTACCTCTACCTGCGAGTCGGACTGGTAGCGCTCGCGCTCTTCCTCGGCGCCTCGCTCGTCATCGAGCTGGCCTTCGGTGACACGGAGTGGCTCGGCTCGATCAGTGCCTACTACTACACGCCGGTGCGCAGCGTCTTCGTCGGGACGCTCTGCGCGATGGGGGTGTGCCTGATCGCGATCAAGGGCCGCGACAAGCCGCACGAGGACCTGATGCTCAACCTGGCCGGGATGTGCGCGCCCGTCGTCGCGCTCTGCCCGACCCCGCTCGAGGACAGCGCTGCCTGCGGTGGCGCCACCCGCTGTGTGCCGGACTCGTTCGTGCCCGGGGTCGTCAACAACGTCGAGGCCCTGATCGTGGTCGGGGTGGTCGGGGTGCTGTTCGCCGCGCGTACGGTGCGCCGCGACACCCGTGAGCGCGCCGACCTGGTCGCCCTGGGTGTCGCGGCCGGCGGACTGGTGGCCTTCGCGTTGTGGTTCGCTTTCGGCCGCGGCTCGTTCCTCGACTACGCCCACTACGGCACCGCGGTCCCGATGTTCGGCCTGATCGTCGCGGTCGCGCTCGTCAACGCAGCCAAGGTCGAGGACTTCGTCGCGGGAGGCGGCACCCTCACGATGGGCCACGCCGAGACCTTCAAGCGGGCCTACCGTGGCATCGCCTACTTCATGGGCGTCGTGATCGGCGGAGCGCTCGCGCTCTTCGTGGTGAAGGCGACCACCGGGTCGCAGCCGTTCGCGCACTGGGTCTTCGTCGTCGAGGCGCTGCTGCTCGCGGCGTTCACGGCCTTCTGGATCCTGCAGACGCTGCAGTACGCCGAGGACGGCGCGCCCGACTAGTGGTTACCGCCGGTGGTTCGTCGGGGGTGGCCCGTGCTCCGGGTGCGTGCATCGCAAGGCGCCGGAGCGACGCTCTACTTGCTCGTCCAGCTAGCGACGGCAACGCCGCGAGGTGCGTGCCCGGGGTGCGGGACACCCGACGAACTTCCGGCGGTGACCACTGGTCACTCGTCGTCGCGGGGCCAGGTCCAGTGCGGGACCTCGCGGAGCGGGTGCAGGTCGTCGTCGCTCTCCGCCCGGGAGTTCTGCACGGCGACGCGAGTGCCGAAGTCGACGTGCTCGAGCACGGCCGCCCGGAAGTCGGGGTCGTCAGGAAGCTCGGCGGCGTCGAG
This sequence comes from Nocardioidaceae bacterium, assembly GCA_033854925.1. Classification (GTDB taxonomy): domain Bacteria; phylum Actinomycetota; class Actinomycetes; order Propionibacteriales; family Nocardioidaceae; genus Nocardioides. The sequence goes on from JAWWPK010000373.1 coordinate 7,876, forward strand.
GGCGGCGACGTACCGCTCGACGAAGCGTTGGCGCTGCTCCTCGGTGATCCTGAGCCCGCGGTGCACGTCGATGAGGTGGGCGAAGCCGACCTCTCGGCTGAAGCGGTCGGGACCACCGAACGACTCGGCGGTGAAGGCGGTCAGGTGGTCGACGTGCTGCGGCTGCCCGGCGCCGAACAGCGACTGCAGCAACGGGTCGGCCAGCACGCTGTCGTAGAACGTCTGCTCCAGGCGGTGCAGCGCCTCTTCACCGCCGGCGAA
>JAWWPK010000374.1:0-33602 GCA_033854925.1 Nocardioidaceae bacterium
CCGGCGACACCATCAAGAAGACCGTCGTCGCCACCGAGGTCGAGAAGGTGCTCTCCGACCTCTACCCGCTGCTGCGCACGGTCGAGCCGGCCGAGCTGAACCAGACCCTCAACGCGATGGCGACGGCGCTGGAGGGCCGCGGAGACCAGATCGGCCAGAACCTCGAGACCGTCGACAGCTACCTCAAGCGGCTCAACCCGCAGATCCCTGCCCTGATCGAGGACCTCCGGCTGACCGCGTCGGTCTCCGACACCTACGCCGAGGTGCTGCCGCAGGTCGGCGACATCCTGCACAACACCGTCACGACCACGGGCACCCTCGAGACCCGCGAGGCCCGGCTGCACCAGCTCCTCCAGGACGTGACGCAGTTCTCCGGGACCGCGCAGGCCTTCCTCGACGACAACGGCGACAACCTGATCCGGCTCGGCGACGTCAGCCGGGCCCAGCTCCGGGTGCTGGCGCGCTACTCGACCGAGTTCCCGTGCCTGCTCGGCGGCGTCGTCAACGCCGGCAAGCTGGAGGCCGCGGCGTTCCGCGGCTTCACCCTGCACATCGTGCTCGAGACGCTGCCGAACCAGCCGCGCGGCTACACGGCGGCCGACCAGCCGGTGCTCGGTGAGGACCGCGGTCCGACCTGCCTGCACCTGCCCAACCCGCCCTGGAGCCAGGCCAACCCGGTCCGCCGCCAGCCAGACTTCGCCGACGGCGTCGACACCCCGACCGGCAAGGGCACCGACCGGGTCGGCGCTTCCTACCCCGGGGCCAGCGGCGCCCAGCTGGGCGACTTCGGCGGGTACGCCGGCTCCCCCGAGGAGTCCGACCTCCTCGACACCCTGCTCGCTCCGGCCCTCGGCCTCACCGCCGACCAGGTGCCCGACCTGGGCGGCCTGCTGCTCGGCCCGATGGTCCGGGGCGCCACCGTGTCGCTCGGGGGTGCTACTCCGTGAAGCTCCTCGACAAGAAGACCACCATCGACCTCACCAAGCTGCTGATCTTCATGGTGGTGACCACGATCGCCACCGGCGTCCTGGTGGCCACGATCGGCAACCTGACGTTCTCGGGTGCCTCGACCTACAAGGCAGTCTTCGCCGACGCCACCGGGGTCAACAAGGGCGACGACATCCGGGTCGCGGGCGTCAAGGTCGGCACCGTCAAGAGCGTCGCGATCACCGACCGCACCCGGGCGCTGATCACGTTCTCCGTCGACGACTCGACCTCGGTCACCGAGGCGACGCACGCAACGATCAAGTACCGCAACCTCGTCGGCCAGCGCTACATCGCCCTCACCCAGGAGGTCGGCTCGTCGACCAAGCTGAAGGACGGCGAGACGATCCCGATCGCGCGCACGGCGCCGGCACTCGACCTCACCGTGCTGTTCAACGGGTTCAAACCACTCTTCCAGGCGCTCAGCCCCTCCGACATCAACCAGCTGTCCTACGAGATCGTCCAGGTGTTCCAGGGCGAGGGCGGCACCCTCGAGAGCCTGCTGGCCCACACCGCCTCGGTGACCAGCACGCTGGCCGACCGCGACCAGGTCATCAGCGACCTCGTCGACAACCTCAGCGAGGTGCTCGGCCACGTCGCCGACCGCGACCAGCAGCTCAACCAGCTGATCACGACGTTCCGCCAGTTCGTGGGCGGCCTCAACAGCGACCGCGACGCGATCCTCGGCTCGCTGGACCAGATCTCCCAGCTCTCGGTGCAGACCGCCTCGCTGGTCAAGGGGATCCGCTCGCCGCTGGTCGACGACATCGCCAACCTGCGCCAGCTGACCGCCAACATCCAGCGCAACCGCGGCGAGCTCGACCGCGCCCTGCAGGTGCTGCCGATCAAGCTCACCAAGGTCGGCCGGACCGCGATCTACGGCTCGTGGTTCAACTTCTACCTCTGCCAGTTCCAGGGCAAGGTCAAGCTGCCGGGCCTCACGATCCCCGTCACCTACAACACCGGCTCCCCAAGGTGTGATCTGGGATGACCACCCCACGAAAGACTGCAGAGGCGCTGCGCGCGGGAGGGCACTCTTCCGCGGGGACCCCGGTGAAAGCGCTATGAGCAAACCCTTCCGCGAGCGCAACCCCGTGATCATCGGGGCGATCAGCATCGCCGTGATCCTGCTGATGATCCTCGCCGCCTTCCGGGCCCAGGACCTGCCGGTGATCGGCGGGGGCGACACCTACACGGCGGCGTTCGCCGAGGCCGGCGGGCTCAAGGCCGACGACCCGGTCCGCATCGCCGGCGTCCGGGTCGGCAAGGTCGACTCGATCGAGCTCGAGGGCGACCACGTGAAGGTCTCCTTCCGGGTCAAGACCGACTCGCAGTTCGGCACCGAGACCGGCGCCTCGATCCGGGTCAACACCCTGCTCGGGGCGATGTACCTCGCGCTGGAGCCGGCCGGCTCGGGCCAGCTCGACTCCGGCAAGGAGATCCCGGTCTCGCGCACCAGCTCGCCGTACGACGTCGTCAAGGCGTTCTCCGGACTCGCCGAGACCGCCGACCAGATCGACACCGACCAGCTGGCCCGCTCGCTGACCACCCTGTCCGACCTGACCCGCAACACGCCCGAGGAGTTCAAGGCGGCGCTGTCCGGCGTAGCCCGGCTCTCGTCGAACATCGCGGACAAGAACGACCGGATCAACCTGCTGCTCACCAACCTGCAGCGCGTCTCCACCGTCCTCAACGCCCGCGACGACGACATCATCGACCTGATGAAGCAGTCCGACAGCCTGTTCCAGGCGCTGGTGGCCCGGCGGGATGCGATCCACAACCTGCTGGTGTCGACCTCAAGCCTGTCGAGCGAGCTGAGCGCCCTGGTCCGGCAGAGCCGGGCGGACCTGCACCCGGCCCTGACCCAGCTCGACGACGTGGTCGGCATCCTCAACAAGAACGAGGACAACATCGACAACAGCCTCCGGTTGATGGCTCCCTTCTACCGCGTGTTCACCAACACCCTCGGCAACGGCCCGTGGTTCGACACCTACATCCAGAACATGCCGCCGGCCCCCGACGCGGGGAACGGAGGTGGCGCCGGATGAGCAGCTCCCTCAACCTGGTCAAGCGGCTGATCGTCCCGCTCTGCCTCCTCGCGCTGGTGGTGGCGGCCGGGTACGCCATGTTCAGCACCGACAAGACCAAGAAGCTGACCGCGCACTTCCCGCGCACCATCTCGATCTACGTCGGAAGCCCGGTCAAGGTGCTCGGCGTCCAGGTCGGAGCCGTCGACAAGGTCACGCCGACCGGCACCGACGTGACCGTTGAGATGCACTACGACAACAATGTCAACATCCCGGACGGCGCCCAGGCCGTGATCGTGTCGCCGTCCATCGTCGGCGACCGCTACGTCCAGCTCACCCCGGTCTACGAGAGCGGCCCCAAGCTCGCCGACGGCGCCGTCCTCGCCGACCAGGACACCGCCGTACCGCTGGAGCTCGACCAGATCTACTCCAGCCTCGACCAGCTGAACGTCGCGCTCGGCCCGAACGGCGCGAACAAGAACGGCGCGCTGTCCGACCTGCTCTCCACCACCGCCCAGAACTTCGGCGGCGAGGGCGCGCAGTTCCACCAGACCATCCAGGACTTCAGCACCCTGAGCCAGACCCTCGACGACAACAAGGAGGCGTTGTTCGGCTCGGCCCGTGAGCTGGAGGGCTTCATCAGCACCCTGGCGACCAACGACAAGACCGTGCGGCAGTTCAACCAGTCGCTCTCCGACGTCTCCGACCTGCTCTCCGGCGAGAAGGAGGAGCTGGCGGCGGCCCTGCACAACCTGTCGATCGGCCTCGGTGACGTCGCGACCTTCGTCAAGGACAACCGCGACATCCTCAGCAAGAACATCACGCACATCAACCGGGTCGCCAAGGTGCTGGTCAAGCAGCGCGCCGCACTCGACGAGACGCTGAAGGACGCCCCGATCGCGCTCAACAACCTGGCGCTCACCTACAACCCGCAGGCCGGCACGCTGGACACCAACGCCAACCTCGGTGAGCTGGTCAACCAGATCGCCTCCGACCCGCAGACGCTGGTGTGCGGCTTCCTCAGCCAGACCGACCACAGCGGCCAGCTGTGCAACCTCGCCAGCTCGCTGCTCAAGCGCTCGGCGCCGTTCGGCACCGGGTCGTCCTACGGCCAGCCGTTCGACCAGACCCTCGGTGGCCTCGTGCCCATGGATGAGGGGAGCGCGAAGTGACCCGCTTCGTCCGGATGCTCCTCGGCCTCCTGCTCGGCAGCGTCGTCCTGTCGGGCTGCAACTTCGACGTCTACTCGCTGCCACTGCCCGGTGGCACCGATGTCGGTGACCACCCGATCCAGGTGACCGTCCAGTTCGAGGACGTCCTCGACCTGGTCCCCAAGTCGACGGTCAAGGTCAACGACGTCAGCGTGGGCCAGGTCAAGGACATCACGCTCGTCGGCTTCCACGCCAACGTGACGCTCGAGCTCCGCAACGACACGAAGCTGCCCGACAACGCGATCGCCCAGATCCGCCAGACCAGCCTGCTCGGCGAGAAGTTCGTCTCCCTGTCGGCGCCCGAGACCGGCGCCAGCGACCAGCCCCTGGCCGACGGCGCCGTCATCCCTCTCGACCGCACCGGCCGCAACCCGGAGGTCGAGGAGGTGCTCGGCGCGCTGAGCCTGATCCTCAACGGCGGTGGCGTGGCCCAGCTGAAGACGATCGCCCAGGAGCTCAACAAGGCGGTCACCGGCCGCGAGGACAGCGTCCGCTCGGTGCTCACCCAGATCGACACCTTCACCTCGAGCCTCGACACCAACAAGACCCAGATCGTCGACGCGATCGAGGCCCTCAACAGGCTCGCGCTCTCTGCCCACCAGCAGGAGGGCAACATCGACCAGGCGCTCGAGCAGCTCCCGAGCGCGCTGACCAGCATCGACGGCCAGCGCCAGGACCTGGTCCGGATGCTCCAGGCCCTCGACCAGCTGTCGGGCGTCGGAGTGCGGGTGATCAAGGCGTCGAAGGTCGCGACCATCGACTCGCTGCGCCAGCTCCAGCCGGTGCTCAACCAGCTGGCCGCCTCCGGTGACAACTTCGTGAAGGCCTTCAACGCCTTCCTCACCTACCCGTTCGTCGACGAGGTCGTCGGCCGCGACCCGCAGGTGGCGCGCAACCTGCACATGGGCGACTACACGAACCTGTCGGTGGACCTCGACCTGGACTTGACCCAGGGACTGTCGACCAACCCGACCGACGTGCTCCCGACCGAGCTCGACCCCGGCCAGGTGCTGCAGGGCGTGCTCGACTGCATCGCCAGCGGGAACCTCGCCAGCGCGGCCTGCCAGGCGGTCCTCAACACGCCCGCGGCCCTGCTCAAGCTCAAGGAGCTCTGCCAGGAGCCCGGCAACAGGACCAAGACCGTGTGCATCGCGCTCAACACCGTCCCCGGCCTCCCCGCGCCACCCGGCGCACCGGCCAGCTCCGACCCCCTCGGTGGGCTCGGCGGTGTGCTCGGCGGGCTGGGGCTCGGCCGCAGCGGCACCGGACCGTGGAACGACGCCGCGCACGGCGGGCCGACCATGGCCCAGCTGCAGACCGTCTACGACCCGTCGCTGGTCAACCTGCTCGTGCCGGCCCTGGTGGAGCCTGCCGCTGACGGCTCGGGCGCGAAGCACGGAGGGAAGACCAAATGATCTCTCGCCGTACCAGGATCCAGCTCGTGATCTTCGTCGTGATCACGCTGCTCGGCGTGACGTTCGTGGGCGCTCGCTACGCACAGCTCGACAAGGCGTTCTACGACGACAACTACACGGTGACCGTGCACTTCGCCGACTCCGGCGGCATCTTCGCCGGGGGCGAGGTCACCTACCGCGGCGTCAGCGTGGGGACGGTCAACAAGCTCGTGCTCACCGACGCGGGTGTCAACGTCGTCCTCGACGTCGACAACGGCTACGACCAGATCCCGTCCGACACCCTCGCCGTGGTCGGCAACCGGTCCGCCGTCGGGGAGCAGTACGTCGAGCTCCAGCCGCAGCGCGACGACGGCCCCTACCTCCACAACGGCTCGGTGATCGACCAGGCGGACACCCGGCTCCCGATCTCCACCGACACGCTGCTGACCCACCTGTCCGAGACCGTCGAGTCGGTGAACCAGGCCGACCTGAAGACCACCGTGGACGAGCTCGGAGCGGCCTTCGCCGGCACCGGCCAGGACCTCCAGCGGATCATCGACACGGGCAACTCGTTCATCAACACCGCCAACGACAACTTCGACGTCACCACTGCGCTGATCAGGGACAGCAACACCGTCCTGCACGGCCAGATCGACAGCGAGTCGGCGATCAGGAACTTCTCCGCGCAGCTCCAGGCGTTCAGCAGCGTGCTGGCCGGGGCCGACCCCGACCTGCGCAACCTCATCGACACCGGCGGCGTCGCAGCCACCCAGCTGCGGACCTTCCTCGAGCAGAACAGCGTCGAGCTCGGCGACCTGATCAACAACCTGGTCACCACCGGCGACGTCATCGTGAAGCACCTCGACGGCATCAAGCAGGTCCTCGTGATCTACCCCTACGTGGTCGAGGGTGGCTTCACGGTGGTCTCGAAGTCGCCGGACACCGGCCTCTACGACGCGCACTTCGGCATGATCATCACGAACCAGAAGGTCTGCCACAACGGCTATGGGTCCACCGACACCCGGACGCCCCAGGACGGCTCCAACCGGCCGATGAACGTCGATGCCCGCTGTGACGAGCCGGCAACCGAGAGCAACGCCCGCGGCGCCCAGAACGCGCCCCGGCGCGCGCCGGCGTCGTACGCCGAGGCGGCCGCCCAGCCCGTCGTCGCGTCCTACGACCCCGCGACCGGGAAGCTGACCTGGGGCGACCCTTCGGCCACGGACGCCGCCGCGCTTTCCTCGACCGGTACCGTGGCCCCGCCGTCGCTAGGAGAGGAGTCCTGGAAGTGGCTGTTCCTCCAGCCCCTGACCAGCGGTCAGGAGTGACTGAGGAGACCACCGCCACCCCGGACGGCGACACGCGCACCACCTCGCACTCGCTGCGGCTGACGCTGCTGGTCGTGCTCTCGGTGCTGCTGCTCGCCTCCGTGGCCGCGGTCGCCTACCTCGCCGCCACCCGGCCGGTCTCCGCGCTGGGCGTCGACGGCGACCAGGACGCGCTCCAGTCCCAACGGGAGAGCGTGATGGCCCAGTCGGAGCAGTTCATGCTCCGGATCAACACCTACGGGCCCGACCTGCTCCAGGGCGACACCATGCCCAAGTACCGCGAGCTGGTCGAAGAGGTGATCACCTCCAAGTTCGCCGCGGACTTCGAGAAGAACGCTCCGCTCGCCGAGGCGACGGTCAAGCAGGCCGGGCTCGCCCGCACCGCCGAGGTGTTCAGCACCGGCGTCTCGGCGATCGACTCCGACTCGGCCACCGCGCTGGTGGCGGGCTCGATCACGCAGTCCTACCCGAAGAGCCCCGGCTCCAACGAGCAGGTGCAGACCGAGCCGGCGCCGTTCCGGGTCCAGGTGACGCTGGTGAAGGTCAAGGGCACGTGGCTGGTCGACGACTTCACCCCGCTCACCGGGACCGACGGCAGCGGCACCGGGGCCCCGACCCAGACGCCGGTCCCCAGCCCGACCGAGGGGGCCAGCCCGTGACCCCGACCTGGTACGACCTGCTCGGCGTGGAGCCGGACGCCTCGGATGCCGAGATCCGCGCCGCCTGGAAGGTGGGGATCGCGGACCTCGACCCCGGCGACCGCAAGTTCCGCGCCCTCAACGAGGCCGCCGAGGTGCTCCTCGACCCCGACAAGCGTGCGGCGTACGACCTCGAAGTTGCTCCGGACGAGACTCAGCGCCCCGTCGAGCCTGTCGAGACGCCGGCAGCGAAGGCGCCCGATGACACTCCCGACGATGCGACGAGCGACGACGCGGACGACGAGGCGGCGCCGGCCAAGGCCCGCGGCACCATCCCCGCCTGGCTGCTCGCGGCGATGGCCATCCTCGTCGCGATCCTTGTCGCAGCTGCCGGCTACCTGGTCACCCAGCCCTCCGACAACACGATCGCCAGCTCCACCAGCGAGGCCCAGGGCGCGGCCGAGCGGGCGGCGACCACGATCCTGGCCTACGACTACCGCCACCTCGATGACGACCAGAAGGCCGCCGGCGCGCTGATGACCCCGGCGTACCAGAAGAAGTACGACGCCCTCTTCTCCCAGATCGCCGCCAACGCCCCGGAAGTGAAGGCGATCGTGACGGTCGACGTGGTCGCCTCCGGGATCGTCCGGTCCGGCGCCGACCGGGTGCAGGTGCTCGTCTTCGTCAACCGGCCGACGCTGCGCGCGGACAAGACCGACCCGACCGTGTTCAGGGACCAGGTCGTGATGACCATGGAGAAGTCCGGCGGCGACTGGCTGGTCGACGACATGGACACCAACCAGCTGGCCGGCTGACGCCGGTAGGCCGGGGTCCGTCCCCTGCGTTTGCGCAGGTCAGCAGGGGTTGGCCGAAACGCCGGTCCCCAGTTCTGGGCCGAAGTGCTTGACCTGAGCCCCGCCACCGACCACACTCGGATGGACGCCATGCGGAACAGCCGTGGCGCGGTCTTGAAGGCTGCCCGCTGATCCGCTATCGTGGGTCCTTGCGCCTGCTCTCAAATGCTCCTCGCCCTGTCCTGAAGGGTGTTGTGGTGGTGGTCGGGTGCCTCTCCGCTCACGAGCCCGCATGAGGACAACTCTTGGCCGCGCGCACCACCTCCCGCACGTCCGTCTCAAGCAACACTCGCCGCATCTCCTTCGCGAAGATCACCGAAACCCTCGAGGTTCCGCAGCTCCTCTCCCTCCAGACGAACAGCTTTGACTGGCTGATCGGAAACGAGGCTTGGGACCGCGCTGTCGAGCGCCGTCGCGGTGAGGGCGAGGACGTCTCCAGCAAGTCCGGTCTCCAGGAGATCTTCGAGGAGATCTCCCCGATCGAGGACTTCTCCGAGACGATGTCGCTCTCGTTCGAGAGCCCGGTCTTCTACGACCCGAAGTACACCGTGGACGAGTGCAAGGAGAAGGACTTCACCTACTCCGCCCCGCTCTACGTCTCGGCGGAGTTCACCAACAACGACACCGGTGAGATCAAGGGCCAGACGGTCTTCATGGGCGACTTCCCGCTCATGACCGACAAGGGCACCTTCATCATCAACGGGACCGAGCGCGTTGTCGTCTCCCAGCTGGTCCGCTCGCCGGGTGTCTACTTCGAGCGCACCGCCGACAAGACGTCCGACAAGGACATCTACACCGCGAAGCTGATCCCGAGCCGCGGTGCCTGGCTGGAGTTCGAGATCGACAAGCGGGACATGGTCGGGGTCCGCCTCGACCGCAAGCGCAAGCAGAACGTCACGGTGCTGCTCAAGGCGCTGGGCATGTCCATCGAGGACATCCGGCGCGAGTTCGCCGACCCCAACAGCACCGAGGGCAAGGCCTACGAGTCCATCGAGCTCACGCTCGAGAAGGACCACACCCTGGCCGAGGACGACGCGCTGCTCGACATCTACCGCAAGCTGCGCCCGGGTGAGCCGCCGACCCGCGAGGCAGCGCAGACGCTGCTCAACAACTACTACTTCAACCCCAAGCGCTACGACCTCGCCAAGGTCGGCCGCTACAAGGTGAACAAGAAGCTCGGCCTGGTCGAGGCCTTCGACCAGCAGACCCTGACCCTCAACGACGTCGTGGCGGCGATCCGCTACATCGTCGCGCTGCACGACGGCCAGAGCGAGATCGAGTCGCCCCAGGGCGCCCTCGAGATCTCCGCCGACGACATCGACCACTTCGGCAACCGCCGGATGCGCACGGTCGGCGAGCTGATCCAGAACCAGCTCCGCACCGGGCTGGCCCGGATGGAGCGCGTGGTCCGCGAGCGGATGACGACCCAGGACGTCGAGGCGATCACGCCGCAGTCCCTGATCAACATCCGACCGGTCGTGGCGGCGCTGAAGGAGTTCTTCGGCACCTCGCAGCTCTCGCAGTTCATGGACCAGACCAACCCGATCGCGGGCCTGACGCACAAGCGCCGGCTCAACGCGCTCGGCCCGGGTGGTCTGTCCCGTGACCGCGCTGGCATGGAGGTCCGTGACGTCCACCCGTCGCACTACGGCCGGATGTGCCCGATCGAGACCCCTGAGGGTCCCAACATCGGTCTGATCGGCTCGCTGGCCTCCTATGGCCGGATCAACCCGTTCGGCTTCGTCGAGACCCCTTACCGCAAGGTCGAGAAGGGCAAGATCACCGACCAGGTCGACTACCTCACCGCCGACGACGAGGACCGCTACGTCATCGCCCAGGCGAACGCCGCCATCGACGCCAAGGGCAAGTTCACCGACGAGCGGGTGCTGGTGCGCCAGCGCGACGGTGAGGTCTCCGAGGTCCCGGCCGACGCCGTCGACTACGTCGACGTCTCGCCGCGCCAGATGGTGTCGGTCGCGACCGCGCTGATCCCGTTCCTCGAGCACGACGACGCCAACCGCGCGCTCATGGGTGCCAACATGCAGCGCCAGGCCGTGCCGCTCATCAAGAGCGACTCGCCGCTGGTCGGCACCGGCATGGAGTACCGCGCCGCGGTCGACGCGGGCGACGTGCTCGTGGCCGAGACGGCCGGTGTGGTCAAGGAGGTGTCCGCCGAGGTCATCGAGACGATGAACGACGACGGGACCTACTCGACCTACAGGCTGAACAAGTTCAAGCGCTCCAACCAGGGCACCTGCATCAACCAGCGTCCGCTGGTCAGTGAGGGTGACAAGCTCGTCGAGGGCCAGCCGATCGCCGACGGTCCCTGCACCGACAACGCGGAGATGGCGCTGGGCACCAACCTGCTCATCGCGTTCATGCCGTGGCAGGGCCACAACTACGAGGACGCGATCATCCTCAGCCAGCGACTGGTGCAGGAGGACGTCCTCACCTCGATCCACATCGAGGAGCACGAGGTCGACGCCCGCGACACCAAGCTCGGCCCCGAGGAGATCACCCGGGACATCCCGAACGTCTCCGAGGAGATGCTGGCCGACCTCGACGAGCGGGGCATCATCCGGATCGGCGCTGAGGTCACCACCGGTGACATCCTCGTCGGCAAGGTGACCCCGAAGGGCGAGACCGAGCTGACCCCTGAGGAGCGGCTGCTCCGCGCGATCTTCGGTGAGAAGGCGCGCGAGGTGCGCGACACCTCGATGAAGGTCCCGCACGGCGAGTCCGGCACCGTCATCGGTGTCCGGGTCTTCGACCGCGAGGAGGGCGACGAGCTCCCGCCGGGTGTCAACCAGCTGGTGCGCGTCTACGTCGCGCAGAAGCGCAAGATCTCCGTCGGCGACAAGCTCGCCGGACGCCACGGCAACAAGGGCGTCATCGCGAAGATCCTGCCCATCGAGGACATGCCGTTCATGGAGGACGGCACGCCGGTCGACGTGGTGCTCAACCCGCTGGGTGTGCCGCGCCGGATGAACATCGGCCAGATCCTCGAGCTGCACCTGGGCTGGCTGGCCAAGCAGGGCTGGGACCTCGAGCTGTCCGAGGACAAGTCGAAGGCCGACTGGAAGCAGCGGCTGATCGACATCCACGCGCAGAAGGCCGACCCGGACACCAAGGTGGCAACGCCGGTGTTCGACGGTGCCCGCGAGGACGAGCTCACCGGTCTGCTCGGCGCGACGCTCCCCAACCGGGACGGCGTCCGGATGGTCAAGGAGGACGGCAAGGCGTCGCTCTTCGACGGTCGTTCCGGCGAGCCGTTCCCGGACCCGGTGGCGGTCGGCTACATGTACATCCTCAAGCTGCACCACCTGGTGGACGACAAGATCCACGCCCGCAGCACCGGCCCCTACTCGATGATCACGCAGCAGCCCCTGGGCGGTAAGGCCCAGTTCGGCGGCCAGCGGTTCGGCGAGATGGAGGTCTGGGCGATGGAGGCGTACGGCGCCGCCTACGCCCTGCAGGAGCTGCTGACGATCAAGTCCGACGACGTGCCCGGTCGCGTCAAGGTCTACGAAGCGATCGTCAAGGGCGAGAACATCCCCGACTCGGGCATCCCCGAGTCGTTCAAGGTGCTCGTCAAGGAGATGCAGTCGCTCTGCCTGAACGTCGAGGTCCTGAGCCAGGACGGCTCGTCGATCGAGCTCCGTGACGCGGAGGAAGACGTCTTCCGCGCCGCCGAGGAGCTCGGCATCGACCTGTCCCGTCGCGAGCCCAGCTCCGTCGAAGAAGTCTGAGCGCCGGCGGGACGCCGGATCACGGCGTCCCGCCCCCTCAGTCCATGCGTTGCACACACAGAACTAACGAAGGACAACAGCCACCGTGCTTGATGTGAACTTCTTCGACCAGCTTCGGATCGGCCTGGCCACCGCGGAGGACATCCGCACGTGGAGCCACGGCGAGGTCAAGAAGCCGGAGACCATCAACTACCGCACGCTCAAGCCCGAGCGTGACGGCCTCTTCTGCGAGAAGATCTTCGGTCCCACCCGGGACTGGGAGTGCTACTGCGGCAAGTACAAGCGGGTGCGCTTCAAGGGCATCATCTGCGAGCGCTGCGGTGTCGAGGTCACTCGTTCCAAGGTCCGCCGCGAGCGGATGGGCCACATCGAGCTGGCCGCCCCGGTCACCCACATCTGGTACTTCAAGGGTGTCCCGAGCCGGCTCGGCTACCTGCTCGACCTCGCCCCGAAGGACCTCGAGAAGGTCATCTACTTCGCGGCCTACATGATCACCTCGGTCGACGACGACGCCCGCCACAAGGACCTGTCCTCGCTCGAGAACAAGGTCGGCCTGGAGCGGGAGCGGCTCGAGAAGCGCCGTGACGGCTCCCTCGACGACCGCACCAAGAAGCTCGAGGAGGACCTCGCGGCCCTGGAGGCCGAGGGTGCCAAGGCCGACCAGCGCCGCAAGGTCAAGGACGCCGCTGAGCGGGAGATGAAGCAGCTGCGCGACCGTGCCCAGCGCGAGATCGACCGGCTCGAGGAGGTCTGGAGCACGTTCAAGGCGCTCAAGGTCCAGGACCTCATGGGCGACGAGATGCTCTACCGCGAGATGAAGAACTGGTTCGGCAAGTACTTCGAGGGCCACATGGGCGCCACGGCGATCCAGAAGCGGCTCCAGGACTTCGACATCGCCGCAGAGGTGGAGTCGCTGCGCGAGACCATCGCCACCGGCAAGGGCCAGAAGAAGGTCCGGGCGCTCAAGCGGCTCAAGGTCGTCGACGCGTTCCGCAAGACCGGCAACAAGCCCCAGGGCATGGTGCTCGACGCCGTCCCGGTCATCCCGCCGGACCTGCGCCCGATGGTGCAGCTCGACGGTGGCCGGTTCGCGACGTCCGACCTCAACGACCTCTACCGCCGCGTGATCAACCGCAACAACCGGCTCAAGCGGCTCCTCGACCTCGGCGCGCCCGAGATCATCGTCAACAACGAGAAGCGGATGCTCCAGGAGGCCGTCGACTCCCTGTTCGACAACGGCCGCCGCGGTCGTCCGGTCACCGGTCCGGGCAACCGGCCGCTGAAGTCGCTGTCCGACATGCTCAAGGGCAAGCAGGGCCGGTTCCGCCAGAACCTGCTCGGCAAGCGCGTCGACTACTCGGGCCGCTCGGTCATCGTGTCGGGCCCGCAGCTCAAGCTGCACCAGTGCGGCCTGCCGAAGATGATGGCGCTCGAGCTGTTCAAGCCGTTCGTCATGAAGCGGCTCGTGGACCTCTCCCACGCACAGAACATCAAGTCCGCCAAGCGGATGGTGGAGCGCGCGACGTCCGGTCTCTCGCGCTACGCGATGGTCTGGGACGTGCTCGAAGAGGTCATCATGGAGCACCCGGTGCTGCTCAACCGCGCACCGACGCTGCACCGCCTCGGCATCCAGGCCTTCGAGCCGCAGCTGATCGAGGGCAAGGCCATCCAGATCCACCCGCTCGTCTGCGGCGCGTTCAATGCCGACTTCGACGGTGACCAGATGGCCGTGCACCTGCCGCTCTCCGCGGAGGCGCAGGCCGAGGCCCGGATCCTGATGCTGTCGACCAACAACATCCTCAAGCCGTCCGACGGCCGTCCGGTGACCATGCCCTCCCAGGACATGATCATCGGCCTGTTCTGGCTGACCACGGACCGCGAGGGCGAGACCGGCGAGGGTCGCGCGTTCTCGTCGCCGGCCGAGGCGATCATGGCCTTCGACCGCGGCCAGATCACCCTGCAGAGCAAGGTCAAGATCCGGCACTCCGACATCGTTCCGCCGCTGGGCGAGGGCGCCGAGGACTGGGAGGAGGGCCAGGCGCTCATCCTCGAGACGACGCTGGGTCGGTCGCTGTTCAACGACACCCTGCCCGCCGACTACCCCTACGTGAACTACGAAGTGGGCAAGAAGGCGCTGGGCGCGATCGTCAACGACCTGGCCGAGCGCTACACCAAGGTCGAGGTCGCCGCGTCGCTCGACGCCCTCAAGGACACCGGCTTCCACTGGGCCACCCGGTGCGGTGTCACGGTCTCCATCGAGGACGTCGTCACCCCGGCCAACAAGGCCGAGATCCTCAGCAAGTACGAAGACCAGGCCGCCAACATCCAGAAGCAGTTCGAGCGCGGCCTGATCACCGACGAGGAGCGCCGTCAGGAGCTCATCGAGATCTGGACCGACGCGTCGGCCAAGGTCGGTGACGCCATGGAGGCGAACTTCGACCGGTCGAACCCCATCTTCATGATGGTCGACTCGGGTGCCTCCGGAAACATGAACCAGATCCGGCAGGTCGCGGCCATGCGTGGCCTCGTGGCCAACCCGAAGGGCGAGATCATCCCGCGCCCGATCAAGTCCAACTTCCGTGAGGGCCTCACGGTGCTGGAGTACTTCATCGCGACCCACGGTGCCCGCAAGGGCCTGGCCGACACCGCGCTCCGTACGGCGGACTCCGGCTACCTGACCCGTCGCCTCGTGGACGTCTCCCAGGACGTCATCATCCGCGAGGACGACTGCGGCACCGAGCGGGGCCTGCTGAAGCGGATCGGGGTCAAGCGCGAGGACGGCACCGTCCGCAAGGACGACAACGCCGAGACCGCGGCCTACGCCCGTACGGCGGCCGTCGAGATCACCCACCCGGAGACCGGCGACGTGCTGGCGACCTCGGGTGAGGACCTCGGTGACGTCAAGATCGGTGAGCTCGTGGCCGCCGGTGTCGAGGAGGTGTCGGTCCGTTCCGTGCTGACCTGTGACGCCAAGACCGGCACCTGCGCCAAGTGCTACGGCCGGTCGCTGGCCACCGGCAAGCTGGTCGACATCGGTGAGGCCGTCGGCATCATCGCGGCCCAGTCGATCGGTGAGCCCGGCACCCAGCTGACGATGCGCACCTTCCACACCGGTGGCGTCGCTTCGGCCGACGACATCACGCAGGGTCTGCCCCGCGTGGTGGAGCTGTTCGAGGCGCGCTCGCCCAAGGGTGTCTCGCCGATCAGCGAGGTCGCCGGCCGGGTCGAGATCGAGGAGACCGACAAGGCGCGCGTCGTTCGGGTCACCCCCGACGACGGCTCGGACGTGCAGGAGTACCCCGTCAGCCGGCGCTCCCGCCTCCGGGTGGCCGACGGCGACCGCATCGAGGTCGGCGACCAGCTGGTCGTGGGCACGCCGGACCCCAAGGAGGTCCTGCGCATCCTCGGTGTCCGGAAGACCCAGCAGCACCTGGTCGACGAGGTGCAGGCCGTCTACCGCTCGCAGGGCGTGGCGATCCACGACAAGCACATCGAGATCATCGTGCGGCAGATGCTGCGCCGGATCACGGTGCTCGAGTCCGGTGACACCCACCTGCTGCCCTCCGACCTCGTGGACCGCGTGCGGTTCGAGGAGGAGAACCGGCGCGTGGTCTCCGAGGGCGGCAAGCCGGCCTCGGGTCGCCCGGAGCTCATGGGCATCACCAAGGCCTCGCTCGCCACCGAGTCGTGGCTGTCCGCGGCCTCCTTCCAGGAGACCACCCGCGTCCTCACCGACGCGGCGATCCACGGACGGTCCGACGCGCTGCGCGGTCTGAAGGAGAACGTCATCATCGGCAAGCTGATCCCGGCGGGCACCGGCCTCGAGCGCTACCGCAACATCCGGGTGGAGCCCACCGAGGAGGCCCGCGCCGCGGCGTACTCCGTGACCGGCTACGACTCCTACGACTACGAGTTCGCCGGCGCCGGCGGGCAGGCAGTCGCCCTGGAGGACTTCGACTTCGGGTCCTACCAGAACTGAGCACGACGGTCGGCCCCCAGCAGCCAACGGCTGCTGGGGGCCGTGCCGTCTGCCCAGTTCTTTGCTCGCATGGCACCCCAGCCGCACGTCCAGAACAGCCGAGTCGGCGCTACTGAGCCTCAGTAACGCCGACTCGCCGTGTTACTCGCCAGCAGCAACGCCGACTCGGCGCACCGGAGACTCTCGCGGCGCTCAGCTCCCGGACGGCTCGTAGGAGAACGCCGCCGCGGCCTCCCGGATCAGGCTGGTGGTGGTGTCGAGGGCGGGGCTGGCCCCGCGGACGCGGGTCAGGTGCCGCAGGGCCACACGGCGCATGCCGAGCCCCGGGATGTCCAGCTCGTCGACGCCGACGGTCGGGAGCCCCTCCAGGGCCAGGGACGGCACCAGCGTGACGCCCTCGCCGGCCGCGACGAGGGCGAGCGCGTTGCGGAAGCTGTAGTAGGTGTGCACGCTGGAGCTGTCGCCCCCGAGGAGCCGGCGCACCCGGGTGATCGCCTTGGCGCTGGCGGCCGACGGGTCCACCCCGAGCCACGGGATGCCGAGCCGCGTCAGGTCGATGACATCGGTGCCCCGGAGCGTCCCGGCCGGGACCACCAGCTTCCACGGCTCGTCGAGGAGGGGGACGTCGGTGGTGCCTCGCGGAGGGCTGTAGCTCTCGCCGGCGTCCAGCTCTACGACCACGCCGTCGAGGCCACCGGCCCGCAGAGCGCTCATGAGCACGTCGTCCTCGGCCTCCCAGGTCTCGATCCGCAGCGCCGGGTATCGGCTGCGCCACTCGGGCAGGGCCGGCGAGAGGACGTTCGCCAGGAAGGACTGGAACCCGCCGATCCGGACCGTGCCGCTCACTGTCTCGTCGTCCTGCTCCAGGCGCGCACGGGCCAGGGCCAGGACTCGCTCCACGTCCTCGGCCGCTTCGGCGAGGGCCACCCCGGCGGGGGTCAGCACGCTGCCCGTGGGCGTGCGCTGGAGCAGGGTGTGGCCGGTCTCGTGCTCGAGCTTGCCGAGCTGCTGGGACACCGCGGAGGCGGTGACAGAGAGCTCGTCGGCCGCTGCGAGCACGCCGCCGTAGCGCGCCACGGCGAGCAGGAAGCGCAGCCGTCTTGGGTCCAGGATCACATTAGCGATGCTAAATCCAGAGTCAACAAGAGTGCAATTGTGCTAACTATCTCCGGGGTCCACCATGGAAACTGTCAGGCCGATGGTCGGCCTCGTATGAGAGACATCGAGAACACGGAATGATCGCGTCAGCCATGGGGTGGATCGGGACCGTGGGCACCATCTGTGCCTACGTCCTGCTGAGCCGCGGACGGTGGAGCTCCGCCTCGCTGCGCTACTCCGCCATCAACGGCGTCTGCGGTGTGCTGTGTGCCGGCGCGAGTGCGGCGTACGGCGCCTGGCCCAGCGTGACCTCGAACCTGGTCTGGTCCGTGATCGCCGCGCAGTCCGTGCTGGCCACCCTCCGCGAGCGCCGTACGGGGCGGAACGCGCTGGTCCAGCAGCTTCCCGTCCGCACGTCGGACCCAGAGCCGCCGACCGGCCCCCAGCCCGTGCTGCTCGCCGCCTGACTTCTCAGCCGAAACTCAGCCGCGTTCGCAACTGCGGGTGCCTCCCGAGAGTCACACTGGTCGACGGACGAACTTCTGAGTCCACAGGAGGATGAGTGTGATGGAGCGCTGGATGAAGGTTCCTTTCTGGAGCGGTGCGGCGACCGTGGTCGCCGGATCGGTCCTGGGGGGCGTGCTGATGCTGGCGCCGAGCGGGACCGCCGCAGTCGGACAGCGGGCCAGCACCCCCCGAAGCTCGACGGCAGAGTGCACGAACGGCAACCTGACCGCGACGTACAAGGGCGGCGACGCCGCGATGAGCCACGTCTACGGACGGATCGTCCTGCGCAACACCTCCACCGTGACCTGCTGGGTCAAGGGGTACGGCGGCCTGTCCTACGTCGGCAGGGGCGACGGCTCCCAGGTGGGTGCGGCGGCGGACCGGACGCCCAGCAACGCCCCCAAGGTGACGCTGGCGCCGGGCGACAAGGTGCGCAGCGCAGTGGTCGAGACGTCGTTCGCGCCGTACCCGAGGAAGCAGTGCCAACCGACCAAGGTCGACGGCTTCCGGGTCTACGTGCCCGACGAGACGCATTCGCAGTTCATCAAGCATCCGACGACCGGCTGCGCGAACCCGAAGGTGCATCTGCTCGAGCACAAGGCCTATCACTAGCCGATGAGTCCGGGCCGGGCCGGCGGTCCCTACGCACATGAACGAGGAGACCGCCGCCCCTGACCTCGACCAGCAGGCCCGCGACGTCTTGGACGGGATCCGGTACGTCGTGCTGGGCACGATCGACGAGGACGGGCGGACCCGGACCTCGCCGGTGTACTTCACGCCGTACGGCTATGAGGACCTCTACTGGGTCTCGTACTCGGACACACACCACTCACGCAACCTGGCCCGGGACAGCCGACTGAGCGGAGTCGTCTTCGACTCGACGCGGCCGCCCGGGGAGAGCGGCGCGGTCTACGTGACCGGTACGGCGCGGGAGATCCCGGCGGACGAGCTCGCCCACCACCTGCCGAAGGCATTCGACCCCGAAGGTCGCGGGGGCCGCCGGTTCAGCCCGGAGGAACTGACCGACGACGACGGTCTGCGGCTGTGGGTGCTGCGCGTGGAACGGTGGGAGGTTCACGTCCGCGCCGGACATCCGTCGCTCGGCACCGGCCGGGACCGGCGCGTAGACGTCGACCCGCGTCGCGGACGCGCTGCGTGACCTGCGGCGATGGTTCGGGTACACCTGTGCCATGAGTGAGTCGCAGCCAGAGACGCCCGGCAAGCACGCCGCCCCCGACGACGACCCCAACAGCGACCCGCCGCCGGCCGCCGGTGAAGGCGGCGAGCACGCCGCCGAGGACTCGGCCGAGGACTCGGCCGAGGAGGGTGACGAGGAGCCTGAGCCAGACGAGGACTCCGGGGGCACCCCCCAGCCAGGCGCGGACCCGGCCGACGAGGAGCAGATCGAGGAGGAGCGCCAGGAGCGACTCGATCCTGACAACCGCCCCGACAACGTCGAGGTCGACAACACCGATCGTGACTTCGACCCGGAGAAGGGGATGTTCACCGACGCCGAGGGGTACGACGAGGCGGAGGCGAAGTTCCCGGCGATAGGCGATCAGGGCGCCTGACCGGATTCACCACGTGGGGAGGCCCCCTGAGACACTGAGAGGGTGACCAACCCGCCCGTGCATGCCGACGTTCTCGTCGTCGGCGCCGGTCCGGCTGGGTCGGCCGCGGCCGCCTGGGCGGCACGTGGCGGTGCCGAGGTGGTGCTCGCCGACGCGGCGGTCTTCCCGCGCGACAAGACCTGCGGCGACGGGCTCACCCCGCGCGCGGTCGGCGAGCTGCAGCTGCTCGGCCTCGACGACTGGCTCCGCGCGCACGCGGTCAACCAGGGGCTCCGGGCGCACGGCTTCGGCCAGACCTTGCTGCTGCCCTGGCCGGGCGGCACTCTGCCGTCGTGGGGCTCTGCGGTGGCCCGCACCGAGCTCGACGACCACCTGCGCACCACCGCCATCAAGGCCGGTGCGACCGCGATCGACGGCGCGCGGGCGGTCGACGTACGCCGCGAGGGTGGCCGAGTCGCCGGGGTGGTGTTCAAGACCGACGACGGGCCTCTCGAGATCGGCTGTCGCAACCTCGTGGTGGCCGACGGCGTCCGATCGCCGCTGGGCAAGGTGCTCGGCCGCGAGTGGCACCGCGACACCGTCTACGGCGTCGCCGGCCGGTCCTACGTCGCGAGCGGGATGAGCGACGACCCGTGGATCAGCAGCCACCTCGAGCTCCGCGACGAGGCGGGCAAGGTGCTGTCCGGCTACGGCTGGATCTTCCCGCTCGGCACCGGTGACGTGAACATCGGCGTCGGCACCCTCGCCACCAGCAAGCGGCCCGCCGACCTGGCGGTCAAGCCGCTGATGGCCCACTACGCCGAGCTGCGCCGCGAGGAGTTCGAGCTCTCCGGCGAGCTCCGGATGCCCACCTCAGCGCTGTTGCCGATGGGCGGCGCGGTGAGCAACGTCGCGGGACCCAACTGGGCCCTGATCGGTGACGCCGCCGCCTGCGTCAACCCGCTCAACGGCGAAGGCATCGACTACGGCCTGGAGACGGGCCGGCTGGTCGCCGACATGATCGCTGCGGGCGAAGACCTCGCAACAGCGTGGCCGGCGCTGCTCCGTGAGCACTACGGCGAGGCGTTCTCGATCGCCCGCCGCCTCGGCGGACTCGTCACGATCCCGCACCTCCTGTCCACCCTCGGCCCGGCCGGGATGCGGTCCGACTGGCTGATGACGCTGGCGCTGCGGTGGATGGGCAACCTGGTCACCGACGAGGACCGAGATCGCGCCGCCCGGGTCTGGCGCTGGGCGGGCCGCCGCTCCATCGCCCGTGACGCCCGCCCGCCGTTCGCCTGACGGGAGACGGCGGTGACCAGCGACCGCTTCCACCGGGGCGTCATCGGGGGTGGCCGCGGCCTGCTGCGGGCGCTCCGGCTCACCGTACGCTCCGAAGGACAGGAGCATGTCCCGGCTTCCGGTCCGGTGGTGCTCGCGAGCAACCACGTGTCGTTCCCGGACTTCGTGTTCGTCCAGGCGGCGCTGCTGCGCGAAGGCGGCGGCAACGGCCGCCTGGTCCGGTTCATGTGCCGCCACGAGATCTGGGAGAGCCCGGTCGGCTGGGCGATGGACCGGATGGGGCACATCCCGGTCGACCGGCAGGCGCCCGCGGCGGCCTACCTCCGGGCCCGACGGCTGCTGGAGGACGGCGAGATCGTCTGCGTCTTCCCCGAGGGCGGCATCTCCGCGGCGTACGTCGTCCGCGCGCTGATGCCCGGCGCCGTCGCGCTCGCCCGCGAGACCGGCGCCCCGCTGGTGCCGGTCCACGTCTGGGGCGGCCAGCGGCTGTGGGGCCAGCGGCGGGCGGCGGGTGCGCCGTTCCCGAGGCCGGAGCTGGCCAGGGGCAGGCTGGTCGACGTCCGGTTCGGGGCGCCGATGACCGTCGCGCCGGACGCGGACGTCCGGGAGGTCACCCGCGAGCTCGGTCGCCGGCTGCAGGACGGCCTGGAGGGGCTCCAGCACCTCGCCGAGCACCGGCCGCGGCCGGGGGAGTGGGCGCCGTGGTACCCCGCCCACCTCGGCGGCCACGGCGTCGAGCGCGCCGCGTCCTACGCGCTGGACGGGATGCCGAGCGCCGCCGTCGTACCCGACTGGGGTCCCTCAACATAAGGTCTGCCGCATGGCAGAGCGGGGCCGGCAGGTGCGGAGGGTGCAGCGGGTGGCGGCGTACGCCGTCATCCTGCGCGACGAGCACATCCTGCTCAGCCGGCTCGCCAAGCGGCTCACCAGCAAGGAGCTGTGGACGCTCCCGGGCGGGGGCCTCGAGCACGGCGAGGACCCTCGCGACGCGGTGGTCCGCGAGGTGCACGAGGAGACCGGACTGGACGTGGTCATCGACGAGACCGCGCGCGTCTACTCCTTCCACCAACGCAACAGCTGGCGGCAGGGCCGGCGCGCGGACGCACACGCGCTGCGGATCGTCTACGACGGCTGGGTGCCGCTGGACAGCCCGGACCCGCACGTCGTCGAGGTCGACGGCTCGACGATGGAGGCAGCCTGGCAGCCGGTGGCAGGGGTCTTCGACGGCTCGGTGCCCGTGGTGAGCCTGGTGACCGAGGTGCTCGGCGAGCACCGGCCCTTTCAGCTGCAGCGCGTCGCGGCGTACGCCCTGGTCGTGCGGGACGCCGCTCCCGGCCCCGAGGTGCTGCTGACCCGCAACTCCCCGCGCGGCCCGCACCCGGGCTGGTGGACCCTTCCCGGCGGGGGCATCGACCACGGCGAGGAGGCGCGGGACGCCCTGGTCCGCGAGGTCCGGGAGGAGACGGGTCTCGAGTGCACCCCCGGTGAGGTGCTGGACGTCGGCTCCACCCGCTTCGAGGGAACCGCGCCCTCGGGACGTCGGGAGGACTTCCACTCGCTGCAGGTCGTCTTCGACGCCACGGTCTCCGCAGGCGAGCCCGCCGTGCAGGAGGTCGACGGCACGACCGATGCCGCCGCGTGGGTGCCGGTGTCGACGCTCGGCGACGACCCGTACCGGATCCGGGACGTGGTCCGGTCGGCGCTGGCCGCGCGCGAGCGTAGGTTGCAATGATGAGGGAGACGGTCTTCACCTACGCCGCACCCGCGCTCAAGTTCGGGCCCGGCGCGTCGGCCGAGGTGGGCCACGACCTGGCGACGTTCGGCGCGCGGCGGGTCCTGCTCGTGACCGACCCCGGCGTGATGGAGACCGGCCACCCCACCCGGATCGCCGAGCAGATCTGGCAGCACGGCATCGAGACCGTCATCTTCGACCGCGCCCGGGTCGAGCCCACGGACGAGTCGATGGACGAGGCGGTGGACTTCGCCCGGGACGCCGAGTCGACGGGCCGCCGCTTCGACGCGGTCGTGGCTGTCGGCGGCGGCTCCTCGATCGACACCGCCAAGGCGGTGAACCTGCTGCTCACCAACCCGGGTGAGCTGATGGACTACATCAACGCCCCGGTCGGCAAGGCACTGCCACCGACGAGTCCGCTGCTCCCGCTGGTCGCGATCCCGACCACCACCGGCACCGGCAGCGAGAGCACCACGATCTGCGTGCTCGACGTCCTGGCGCTCAAGGTGAAGACCGGGATCAGCCATGCCGCGCTCCGTCCGAAGCTCGCGATCGTCGACCCGCGGCTCACGGTGACCCAGCCGACGATGGTCACCGCGGCGTCCGGGATGGACATCCTCTGCCACGCGCTGGAGAGCTACACCGCGCGTTGGTACGCCGACTTCGACGCCAAGGAGCCCGCGCAGCGGGTGCCCTACTGCGGCGCCAACCCGATCGCGGACATGTGGTCGGAGAAGGCGATGTCGCTCCTGGCCGGCGCCTTCCGGCGGGCGGTCCGCGACGGGTCGGACACCGAGGCGCGCGAGCAGATGGCGATGGCCGCCACCTTCGCCGGCCTGGGCTTCGGCAACGCCGGCGTGCACATCCCGCACGCCAACGCCTACCCGATCGCGGGCCGGGTTCGGGACTACGTGCCGGAGGGCTACCCCGAGGACGAGCCGATCGTGCCGCACGGGATGGCCGTCTCGCTGACCGCGCCCGCGGCGTTCCGGTTCACCTTCGACGCCGCCCCCGAACGACACCTGCGAGCGGCCCGGATCCTCGATCCCGATGCCAGCGGTGACGGGCCGGAGCTCCTGGCTGGCGTGGTCACCGCGTTGATGCGCGACATCGGGATCCCCAACGGCCTGGCCGAGGTCGGCTACGGCGCCGCGGACGTCGACGATCTCGTCGCCGGGGCCACCCAGCAGCAGCGGCTGCTCGCCACCGCGCCCAAGACGCCCACGGAGGAAGACCTGGCGCAGGTGTTCGTCGCGTCGATGGAACACTGGTGAGGTGACCTCCGGCTCCGCAGATCTCGTTGCTGAGCTGCGGAAGCGGGGGGTCTCCGACGTCGACGACTCGGTGCTGACCAGGGCGCTGTACTCCTCGGACGCGTCGCTCTACCGGGTGGTCCCGCAGGTGGTCGTCCGGCCGCGCGCCCCGGACGAGCTGGACGCGATCCTCGACGTCGCGAAGGCCACCGGCGTACCGATCACCATGCGCGGCGCCGGCACGTCGATCGCCGGAAATGCGGTCGGTCCGGGCATCGTCGTCGACACCGTCAGGCACCTCACGCGGATCGTCTCGATCGATCCCGAGGCGCGTACCGCGGTCGTCCAGCCCGGCGTCGTGCACGCCGACCTGCAGCGGGCGGCGGCGCCCTACGGCCTGCGGTTCGGGCCGGACCCGTCGACCCACACTCGCTGCACGATCGGCGGGATGATCGGCAACAACGCCTGCGGTTCGAGGGCGCTCGGCTACGGCCGGACGTCCGACAACGTCCTCGCGCTGGACGTGCTCTTCGGCAACGGCGAGCAGGCCCGGTTGGGAGCCTCGGCTGCGGGGGTCTCGACGAGCTCGACCAGCGGTGGCCGCCTTGTCGAGCTCGTGGAAGAGCACCTGGCACACGTGCGCACCGAGTTCGGGCGCTTCGGCCGGCAGGTGAGCGGCTACTCGCTCGAGCACCTGCTGCCCGAGACCGGCCGCAGTGTCGACCGGTTCCTGGTGGGGTCAGAGGGCACGCTCGCACTGGTTCGCGAGGCCACCGTGCGGCTGGTCGAGGACACCGCCCAGCGGCTCCTGGTCGTGCTCGGCTACCCGTCCATGATCGAGGCGGCAGACGCCGTCCCCGCGCTGCTCGCGAGCACGGATGGCGCGATGGTCGCCTGCGAGGGGCTGGACGCCCGGATCGTCGAGCTGGTGCGTGGCCGGGGAAACGCTGTGCCGGACCTGCCGGCCGGCGCCGGCTGGCTGTTCGTAGAGCTGGTGGGAGCCGAGGCCCCGGCGCTGGCCGCGAAGGTGGTCGCCGAAGGCGGCGCCGTCGGCCACCGGCTGGTGTCGGACCCTGCCGAGGCGGCCGCGCTGTGGCGGATCCGGGAGGACGGTGCCGGCCTGGCCGCCCGCAGCCTGAAGACCCCGGCGTACTCCGGCTGGGAGGACGCCGCAGTCCCGCCGGACCGCCTGGGTGCCTGGCTGCGCGACTTCGAGGAGCTCTTGAAGGCGCACCAGCTCGACGGGGTGCCCTACGGGCACTTCGGCGACGGCTGCGTGCACGTGCGGATCGACTTCCCCTTCCAGCCTGGCGACGCTCGCTCGGCGACGGTGTTCCGCGACTTCCTCACCGCCTGCGCGCTCAAGCTGCGCGACCACCGCGGCTCGCTCTCCGGCGAGCACGGCGACGGCCGGGCGCGCTCCGAGCTGCTCCCGCTGATGTACGACGAGGAGTCCATCCGGCTCTTCGCGGCGGTCAAGGCCATCTGCGACCCGGGCAACCTGCTCAACCCCGGCAACCTGGTCGACCCGGCGCCGCTGGACGCGGATCTGCGGCCGGTGCGGTCCCGCCAGCCGGTGCTCTCGCTGCTCAAGCTCCCGCACGACGGCGGTCAGCTCGGCGACGCGGTGCACCGCTGCACCGGTGTCGGCAAGTGCGTGGCGCCCGCCACCAACGGCGTCATGTGCCCGTCGTACCTCGCCACCCGCGACGAGAAGGACTCCACGCGCGGCCGCGCCCGGGTCCTCCAGGAGGCGATCGCCGGGTCCCTCGTGAAGGGGTTCGCGGACCCTGCTGTCGCCGAGGCGCTCGATCTCTGCCTGGCCTGCAAGGGTTGCGCGTCGGACTGCCCGACCGGCGTGGACATGGCGACGTACAAGGCCGAGGCACTGCACCAGAAGCACGACGTGCAGGGCATCCGGCGCCCGCGCAGCCACCGGCTGCTGGGGCGGCTCCCGCAGTGGGCCGACCGGGCCGCGCCCGTGGCTCCGCTCGCCAACCGGATGCTGCGCCTGGCGCCGGTGGCCCGGCTCGCCAGGGCCACCGCCGGCATCGACCAGCGACGCTCGATCCCGGCGTTCGCCAGGAAGACGATGCGGAAGTCCGCACCGACCGGTGGGACGCCGGACGTCTGGATCTGGGCGGACTCCTTCAGCGACCACTTCTTCCCGGGCAACGGGCATGCCGCGATCCGCTACCTCGACTCCGTCGGGCTGACCGCGCGGGTCATTCCCGACGACGCCTGCTGCGGGCTCACCTGGATCACGACCGGCCAGCTCGAGCAGGCCCAGCAGATCATGGCGCGCACCGTCGCCACGCTGGGGCCGTACGTCGCGTCGGGGGTCCCCGTCATCGGCCTGGAGCCGTCCTGCCTGGCCACCCTGCGCAGTGACGCCGCCGAGCTCACCGACGGCGTCCTCGACGTGCTCAGCCTCGCCGAGCTCGTCGAGCGCGAGCAGCTGCCGGTGCCCGACCTCACCGGCGTCGAGGTCGTCGCCCAGCCGCACTGCCACCACCACGCGGTCATCGGCTGGGCCGCAGACCAGCGGCTCCTCGAGCGCGCCGGTGCAACGGTCACCCGGGTCGCCGGGTGCTGCGGTCTGGCCGGCAACTTCGGCATGGAGAAGGGCCACTACGAGGTCTCGGTCGCGGTTGCCGAGACCCATCTGCTTCCGGCCGTCCGCGCCCAGCCCGATGCGGTGGTCCTCGCCGACGGCATGTCCTGCCGGGTCCAGCTCGACGACCTGGCCGGCGTACCGGCCCTGCACCTCGCCGAGCTGCTGGCTCAGAGCCTCGTGTAGCGGCCGTCGAAAGCCACCGTCCAGCTCGCGCCGTCGTCCTTCGAGGTCTCCCAGAGCTGCCGGACGACGTCGCCGTCCACGGTCCACGTGATCCGCTGCCGCGCATCCGCGTCGATGCCCTCGAGCACCATCGCGCCGTCCTGGTAGGCGCCGTCCAGGAGCAGGATGCCACCGGTCGAGTCGATCCAGGTCTGGTGCCAGCAGCCCCGCTCCGGGTCCCACGCGTTCAGGCTGTGCCCCTCGACGCCGCCGTCGCCGTGCCAGTGCTCGGCTAGCGCGCCGGTGCCGAACGGTGCGGTGATCGAGTTCCGGCCGACATGCTTGCCGTCCGGGTCGTGCACCTCCCACTCGCCGAGCCAGAAGTCGAACGAGTGCGCGGGGTCGTCCATCCTTCGAGGGTGACTGCCTGTCGGCCCGTGGGGCCAGACCCCGGCGCAACTCGTGACCGGTCCGCGACCCTCCCGTGACCACCGCTCCTAGACTCGTCGGGTGAACCCCCGCTACCGCCGCCTGGTCATTCCGGTGGCGCTGCTGGGGCTGCTCCTGATCGTCGTCCTCGCCGCGGTGAAGTGATGGCGGAGAACCTTCTCCGCGCCCTCGCGCAGCTCCGGGGCCGGCTGCTCGACCCCGAGTCCCTGGTCCGCGCGGTCGCATCGGGCCGGCAGAAGGCAGGAGCGCCGAAGTGGCGCCGGGTCGAGCTGCGGTACGTCGACCTCAAGGCGGGCCGGCACCTCCAGGTCACGGCGTACGACGAGACCCAGGCGCACACGTCGAACCACACCTCGGGCGACGCCGCCCGGGAAGCCGTCGACGACCTGCTCGACGAGCCGTTCGGCAACTGGCACGTCGACACGACCTCGGAGACCGTGCAGCTGCGGGTGACGCGCAAGGGTGAGGCGCTCGTGCACACCGGCCCCCGCACGACACCGGTGGAGACCGACCACGGCCACGACCGCGACAAGGAGCGGCTGCTGCCCGAGGACGACCCGCTGTTCCGGGCGCTGGGCCTGGCCGACAGCGAGGGGCGGCTCAAGCCGAGCCGGCGCGACAAGTACCGGCAGGTCGAGGAGTTCCTGCGGCTGCTCGACACCGCGGTCACCGACGCGATCGACAAGGGCCAGCTCCGCCGGCCCACGCCCGAGGAGCCGCTGCGAGTGGCCGACCTCGGCTGCGGCAACGCCTACCTGACCTTCGCGGCCGAGCGCTACCTCGTCGGCGTCCGCGGACTGCCGGTCCACCTCGTCGGCGTCGATGTCAAGGAGCAGTCCCGGGAGCACAACGAGAAGGTCGCCGGCGAGCTCGGGCTGGACGCCGAGTTCGTGGTCGGCACGATCGGCGGCGCGGTTCTGGAACCGGCGCCCGAGGTGGTGCTGGCGCTGCACGCCTGCGACACCGCGACCGACGAGGCGCTGGCCCGGGCGGTCAAGTGGGACGCCTCCCTGGTGCTGGCCGCGCCCTGCTGCCACCACGACGTGGCCGCGCAGCTCCGCAAGGCGCCGACCCCCGCGCCGTACGCCATGCTCACGCGGCACGGCATCCTCCGCGAGCGGCTGGCCGACACGCTCACCGACGCGCTGCGGGCGACGCTGATGCGGCTGCAGGGCTACCGCGTCGACGTCGTGCAGTTCGTCGAGAGCAAGCACACCCCCCGCAACACCCTCCTCCGCGCCACCCGCACCGGTACGCCGGTCACGGGCGGCAACCTGCGCCGGGAGTACGACGACCTGGTCGCGGCCTGGGGCATCCGCCCGAAGCTGGCCGAGCTGCTCGACGACACAGATGACTGACCGCATCCTCGCCGGGCTGGTCGTGGTGCCGTTCCTGCTCGGCGCGGCCGTGGCGCCCGCCGATCAGTCCCAGGTGGTCTTCTCCTTCCGGGACCACGACATCATCGAGTCCAGCGGGCTCGTGGTCGTCGACGGCCTGGTCGTCACCACCAATGACTCCGGCGACACCGGACGGGTCTTCACCGTGGACCCGGCCACCGGCAAGACCGTCGGCGTCACTCGCTGGGGCAACGACCCGACCGACGTCGAGGCGCTGGCACCCCTCGGCGACCACCAGGTCTGGGCGGGTGACATCGGAGACAACACCGAGACCCGGCAGAGCATCCAGGTCTCACCGGTTCCGGTCGGCCCGGGGAACAGCGACGTCGACGCGCCGGTCTACGACCTGGTCTACCCCGACGGCCCGCACAACGCCGAGACCCTCATGACCGACCCGACCACCGGCCGGCTCTACGTCGCCACGAAGGAGGTCCTCGGCGGCACGTTGTACGCCGCGCCCGAGCGGCTCGACCCGCGGCAGCCCAACCTGCTCGAGCCGCTCGGCGACGTGCTGCCGATCGCCACCGACGGCGCGTTCCTCCCCGATGGAAAGCAGTTCGTGGTCCGCAACTACGCGGTGGCCGCGGTCTACGACTTCCCGTCGCTGGAGAAGGTCGACCAGTTCCAGCTGCCGTCGCAGCAGCAGGGCGAGGGGCTCGCGGTGGATACGGACGGGAGCCTGCTGCTCAGCTCGGAGGGGGTGCACTCCGACGTGCTGCGCGTCGACCTGCCCGCGAGCGAACCCTCGACGTCACCCAGCGCCTCCCCGAGCCCGCAGACCGAGTCGCACGAGGACTCCGAGCTGCCCGAGACCACCCGGACCGAGCGGCCCGCCTGGCCGTGGTTCCTCGGCGGGCTGATCGGCCTCGGCTGCCTCCTGGTCCTGGCCCGGTCGTTGCGCCGCCGCTGACTGGTTACCGTGCCGCCATGCCGCGGCTGCGTCGTACCTCCCCGGACCAGCCTGGCTGGACGCGACGCCGCGCGGGCAAGGGGTTCGTCTACCTTGACGAACGCGGCCGCAAGCTCTCCGCAGCCGAGTCGCAGCGCGCCCGCGATCTGGTGATCCCGCCGGCGTGGGAGGACGTCTGGATCACGCCGTACGAGAACGGCCACCTCCAGGCCGTCGGCACCGACGACGCCGGCAGGCGGCAGTACCTTTACCACCCGCAGTGGCGGCTGCGGCGGGACGCGGAGAAGTTCGACCGGATGCTGCTGTTCGGGAAGGCGCTCAGCAGGGCGCGGGAACGGGTTCTCCTGGACCTCGGCCTCGAGGGGATGCCGCTGGAGCGCGCCTGCGCGGCGGCGGTGCGGCTGCTGGACCTCGGCTACTTCCGGATCGGCAACGACGTCTACGCAGACGAGAACGGCTCCTTCGGCCTCACCACCCTGCAGCGTCGGCACGTACGCCGCCGACAGGACCAGCTGATCTTTGCCTTCGTCGGCAAGTCGGGCGTCGAGCACGAGATCACGATCGAGGACGCCGTGGTGGTCGACGCGATCGAGATCATGCGCCGTCGCCGGAGCGGCGACGACAACAGGCTGCTGTCGTACAGGAACGGCCGGTCGTGGCGCAGCCTGCTGCCGGAACTGGTGAACGACTACGTGCGCGCGTCGACCGGACTGGAGTCGACGGCGAAGGACTTCCGCACGTGGCATGCCACCGTGCTGGCTGCGGCCGCGCTGGCCGAGGCGCCGGAGCCGGGGAAGTCGAAAGCCTCTCAGAAGCGCGCGGTCGCGGGGGCGATGAAGGAGGTCGCGGCGTTCCTGGGGAACACCCCGGCGCTGGCGCGCTCGGCGTACGTCGACCCGCGGGTCGTCGACGCCTACCACCGCGGGAAGACCATCGAGCGAGCCACGCGCCGCAGCTACGACACCACCGACGAGCGTCAGGCGGCCCTGGAACGGGCCACGCTCAAGCTGTTGAGGGAGTTCGAGTGAGGATCACTGCTGTCGAGGGCGACATCACCGCCCAGGACACGGACGCGGTGGTGAACGCCGCCAACCGGGCGATGCGTGGCGGTGCCGGTGTGGACGGAGCGATCCACCGGGCCGGTGGGCCCGCCGTGCTCGAGGACTGCCGACAGCGGTTTCCGCGCGGGCTCGCGACCGGCGATGCCGGCTGGACCACCGCGGGCGACATGAAGGCGCGCTGGGTCATCCACGTGGTCGGCCCCAACCGCAATCGCGGCGAGACCGACCGCTCGCTGCTCCTGTCCTGCTACTCCAGGGCACTCGAGGTCGCGGACGAGCTCGGCGCCAGCTCTGTGGCGTTCCCGCTGGTCAGCGCTGGTGCCTACGGCTGGCCCAAGGACGATGCGATCGCCGCGGCCTTGGAGGTGTTCCGCGCCGAGGACACCGAAGTCGAGGAGGCGAGGCTGGTCGCGTTCGACCACGCGACGTACGAGCAGATCGCCGCCCAGCTAGTGTCCTGAGTCAGAAGTCCGTGTGCGCTACGCGCACACATAGCACGCACCTCGCTGCGTTGGCGTCGCTCGAAAGACGCCTAGTCTGCCTTCACTCCGCCGCCTGGCGATGCACGCACTCTGAGCACGCCTAGTGCTCATGGACTTCTGACTCAGGACACTAGAGCCGCTCGATCACCCAGTCGATGCATGCGGTGAGCGCCGCGATGTCAGAGGGGTCGATCGCGGGGTACATCGCGATCCGGAGCTGGTTGCGGCCGAGCTTGCGGTAGGGCTCGGTGTCGACGATGCCGTTGGCGCGCAGGGTGGCCGCGATCGCGGTGGCGTCGATGTCGTCGTTGAAGTCGATGGTCCCGATCACCAAGGAGCGGTGCTCGGGGTCCGTGACGTAGGGGAACGCGGCCTCGGACTTATCGGCCCAGCCGTAGAGGTGCTCCGAGGACTGCGTGGTCCGCTCGACCATGCCCTTGAGGCCGCCCTGGCTGTTCATCCAGTCCAGCTGCTCGGCCATGAGGAACAGCGTCGCGACCGACGGGGTGTTGTAGGTCTGGTTGAGGCGGGAGTTGTCGATCGCGATCTTGAGGTCGAAGAACGCCGGGATGTGGCGTCCGGACGCCGCGATCCGCTCGGCGCGTTCGATGGCCGCCGGGGAGAAGGTCGCCAGCCACAGGCCGCCGTCCGATGCGAACGACTTCTGCGGCGCGAAGTAGTAGACGTCCGACTCGGTCAGGTCGACCGGGAGGCCCCCGGCGCCCGACGTGGCGTCGATGAGCACGAGCGAGCCGTCGTCGGCGCCCTCGGGCCGGACCACCGGTGCCATCACGGCCGTGGAGGTCTCGTTGT
Organism: Nocardioidaceae bacterium; assembly: GCA_033854925.1. Taxonomy (GTDB): domain Bacteria; phylum Actinomycetota; class Actinomycetes; order Propionibacteriales; family Nocardioidaceae; genus Nocardioides. Next base: position 31,499 of record JAWWPK010000374.1, read on the forward strand.
GCGCCCAGGCGTAGGCGTCGACGCCGGCCTCGGCCTGCGCCACCGGCCGCGAGCCCGGGTCGCTGGCGATCACCGACGGCTCGTCGAGCCACGGTGCCGCCTTCACGGCGCTCGCGAACTTGCTGGAGAACTCGCCGAAGGACAGGTGCTGGCTCTTCTGGTCGATCAGCCCGAACGTCGAGACGTCCCAGAACGACGTGGCGCCGCCGTTGCCGAGCACCACCTCGTAGCCCTCGGGCATCGAGAACAGCTCGGCCAGCCCCTCCCGGACCCGGCCCACGACGTTGCGGACCGGCGCCTGCCGGTGCGACGTACCCATCAGGGAGGAGCCGGTGGCCGCGAGCGCGTCGAGGTGTGCGGGCTGGATCTTGGAGGGTCCGGCCCCGAACCGCCCGTCGGCGGGCAGCAGGTCGGCCGGGATCCTGAGTGCGCTTTCCTGGGCTTCGGTCACGCCTTCTATTCTGGCAGCCGCTCACACCGAGGCCTGGAGGGAGTCCAGATGGACCGAGGGCGCTCCGCACGCGACCACGAGGGGCTGCAACGCGTGCTCCTGCTGGGCGGCGTGCTGGTCGGCGTCGCCGGGCTCGGCATGGCCGTCTGGGGGCTGGTGGCCGACAGCTGGGGCCTGGTGGCCGGCCCGGTGCTCGTGGTGTTCGCGGTGGCCTGCCTGGTCGTGTCCCGTGACGACGCGACCGGCCAGTGGTGCCCGGAGTGCGTGGCCCGCAACCCGGAGGACGCGAAGGTCTGCGAGAACTGCGGGCACGCCCTTGGCTGAGCTGCCGGGCGCCCTCGAGATCGCCCGCGTCGGCTACGGCCACCCCGACGCGATGCGGCTGATCGCCGAGGTCCAGGCCGAGTACGTCGTCCGCTACGGCGGCCCCGACCACACGCCGCTCGACCCGCTGATGTTCGAGCCACCCCTCGGCAGCTTCTTCGTCGGCTACCTCGAGCTCGCCGACGGCCCGCGACCGGTCGCGTCCGGAGCGTGGCGGGCCCACGACGACGTCGAGGCCTTCGGGACCAGGCAGACCGCCGAGGTCAAGCGGATGTACGTCGCCCCGGACGCGCGGGCGCGAGGGCTGGCCCGCGCCATGCTGGCGCATCTCGAGCGAACCGCGGCCGAGGCCGGCGCCGAGGCGATGATCCTCGAGACCGGCACCGCGCAGCCCGAGGCGCTGGCGCTCTACGAGTCGTCCGGCTACACGCCGATCCCGTCGTTCGGCTACTACAAGAGCGCGCCGTTGAACCGCTGCTTCGCCAAGCCCCTTCCCGGGCTCGGCGTTGAGCCCTAGTTTGTCCGCGTGACCGACGCGCCGCCGTCGCCGTACGGCGAGGACCAGACGATCTTCGTGGAGGGCTTCTGATGGACCCCGCTGAGGATCGGCTCGCCGCACTCGAGGCCCGGGTCAGCGCCCTGGAGGCCCGGCTGGGTCCGCCGCCGGCAGCGGACGAGACCGGCGCCTGGCTCGACCAGGTGGCCGGCCTGGCCGCGACCGGCGATCGGGCCGGCGCGATCTCTGTATACCGGGAGAACATGGCCTCCGACGAGCAGGAGGCCGCGTCGTTCGTCGACGACCTGATCGCGAAACCGCCGACCGGTCCGTGACGTCGAACCCGGCACTAGTGAAGGAGAGTTGATGGGCATCTTTGGTGGCTCTGCGCAGGAACAGGTCGACCTCGGCGCGATCAACGAGCGGCTGACCCGTCTCGAGTCCGCGGTCGCCTCGCTGCAGGGCCAGGTCGCGTCGCTGACGACCGGCGCGGTGGCGGCCGCCGCACCCAACCCGATGGCCGGCACCGACCCCGGTGCCGTGCCGTACGGCAACAACGTGGCCGGCGGGCCGTGGCTGGACGAGGTCCGGCAGCTGAAGGACAGCGGCAAGCTGATCAACGCGATCAAGCTCTACCGTGAGAAGACCGGTGTCGGCCTCAAGGAGGCCAAGGACACCGTCGAGGGGCTGATCTGAGATTGTGCTCCTCCCGATGAAGGTGGCGCAGGGCGTCGCCGACGGGTCGGTGTCGCTCGCCTTCCGCCGCTGGCGCAAGCAGGACGTGGTGCCCGGGCAGGTGTTCACGACCTCGGCGGGTCTCGTCCGGGTCGACG
>JAWWPK010000375.1:0-4142 GCA_033854925.1 Nocardioidaceae bacterium
ACCAGAAGATGGGGAAGTCGGTCAGTGCGACGCGGGAAGAATTCGCCGCGATCCGGGCCGGCCGGGCCGCGCCGAGCATGTTCTCCAAGCTGACAGCCGAGTACTACGGCACGCCGACACCGATCCAGCAGCTCGCGTCGTTCACTGCGCCCGAAGCCCGGATCATCCTGATCCAGCCCTACGACATGGGCGCGATGGCCAACATCGAGAAGGCGATCCGCGACTCCGACCTGGGCGTGAACCCGTCCAACGACGGCAAGGTGCTCCGCTGTGTGTTCCCCGAGCTCACCGAGGAGCGCCGCAAGGACTACATCAAGGTTGCCCGCACCAAGGCCGAGGACGGCCGGGTCGCGGTGCGCAACCTGCGCCGCACCGCCAAGCAGGGGCTCGAGAAGCTCGAGAAGGACGGCGAGGCCGGCAAGGACGACGTGACGGGCGCCGAGAAGCGGCTCGACGGCATCACCAAGAAGCACACCGACGCGATCGACGAGATGCTGAAGAACAAGGAAGCCGAGCTCATCGAGGTATGAGAGTCAGATGACAGGAACCGCGCCGGCACCGGCCAAGGACCACGGCCGGGCCGGTCGGGACCTGAAGGCCGCCATCGGCTCCGCCCTCGTGCTGCTCGGCGCGATCGCGCTCTCGCTGTTCTTCTGGAAGACGGCGTTCCTGTTCATCGTGGCCGCGGCGGTCTGCGTCGCGATCTGGGAGCTCCGCAAGGGGCTGCTCGCCAACGACATCGACCTGCCCGAGCAGCCGCTGATGCTGGGTGGCGTCGTGATGGTCGTGGTCGCCTACTTCTGGGGCGCCCCCGCGCTGGCGTCGGCGACGGCGGTGGCCGGGCTGGCCACCATGCTGTGGCTGTTGCGGCGCGGCATCGACGGCTACGTCCAGAACGCCAGTGCCTCGATCTTCACCCTCTTCTACGTGCCGTTCCTCGGGTCGTTCGTGGCGCTGATGCTGGCCGAGGGCGGCCGTGTCGGCGCCGGGCTCGACGACGACGGGGTCGCCGGGATCATCACGTTCATCGTGGTCACCATCGCTTCCGACATCGGCGGCTACGTCGCCGGCGTCCTCTTCGGGAAGCACCCCATGGCCCCTGTCATCTCCCCGAAGAAGTCGTGGGAAGGCTTCGCCGGCTCGGTGGTCTTCACGATCGGTGCCGGCATCGCGCTCGTCGTCGTCCTTCTCGACGGGGACTGGTGGGTCGGCGTCGCGCTCGGTGCGATCGCGGTGGTCATGGCCACCCTCGGCGACCTGTGCGAGTCGGTGATCAAGCGCGACCTGGGCATCAAGGACATGAGCCAGGTGATCCCCGGCCACGGCGGCCTTATGGACCGGCTCGACTCGCTGCTCGCCACGATCGCGCCGATCTGGCTGCTGCTGCACTACGCCGTGTTCAGCTGACGTCTAGGTGACGCTCTTCCTGGTCCGCCACGGTCGGCCGGCGCTCGATCGCTCGCGTCCGGCTCACGAGTGGGAGCTCGACCCGGCCGGTTTCGACGACATCTGGGCGCTCCGCAGCTCCGGTCGGCTGCCCGCTCACGCGGCGTGGTTCAGCTCGCCCGAACCCAAGGCGCTGGCCACCGCCGAGCTGTTGACCGACGGGGACGTCGGCGTGGTCGACGGGCTGCGCGAGCACGTCCGCGACAGCAGCGAGTGGGTGGAAGACTTCGACGACGCCGTACGCCGGGCGTTCGCCGTTCCGGACGCGGTGGCCGTCCCCGGGTGGGAGCCGATCGTCGCCTGCCGCGACCGTCTCGTCCGCGCTGCCGACGGCATCCTCTCGGCGGCTGGGGACGGCGACGTCGTCCTCGTCGGCCACGGCACCGCGTGGACCGTGCTGGCGGCGGTGCTCACCCGCACCGAGCCGGACCTCGAGCGGTGGCGGGCGCTGGCGATGCCGGACGTCATCACGCTCGACCTCTGAGCAACGCCCTCTCGACGAGACCGGGCGTCCCACCCGAGTCGCGTTGGCGTGTTTCTGGCATCCGAGTCTGGGAGGATTGAGGTGATGACCACCGACGAGCCCGCGGTCCGGGAACCGGACGCTGAGGAAGTCGAGGACGCTCCGGACGGGGCGCCCGCGGCCGAGGAGCGCCAGCCCAGCTGGTGGCACCGCGACCACCCGACGTTCTCTGCGCTGACGGGCTTCTTCACCGGGCTGCTGTTCGTGGCGCTGGTCCCCGCGGCGTACGTCGGTGTGCTCAGCCTGATGTTCGACAACAACCGGGTCGAGGAGCTGTTCCCGTTCGTGCTGATCACGCTCGTGGTGCCGCTGGCCCTGGTCGCCAACCATCGCACCCGTCGCTACGGCACCTACTTCTGGATCGGCATGTTGCTCACCGCGGTCGTCGTGGTCGGCGTCGGTGCGCTGGTGCTGTGGTACCTGGTAGCGCATCAGAACTGATGACCCACGCCTGATGACCGAGCCCAAACCCCTTCCGCTGGTCTTCGACGCGCCCAAGGGACGCAAGAAGCCGCCCCGCCACCTCGCGGACCTGGCGATGGACGAGCGTCTCGAGCTGGCCAAGGAGGCCGGCCTGCCGGCGTTCCGGGCGAAGCAGCTGTCCGCGCACTACTTCCAGCGGCTGGTCGACGACCCGGAGCAGATGACCGACCTCCCCGCCGCTCAGCGCGACGAGCTCGTGGCGACGTTCCTGCCCGACCTGATGACGCCGCTGCGCACCCTCGAGGCGGACAAGGGCACGACGCGCAAGACGCTCTGGAAGCTCTTCGACGGCGCGCTGGTCGAGTCGGTGCTGATGCGCTATCCCGACCGGGTCACGATGTGCGTCTCGTCCCAGGCCGGCTGCGGCATGGCGTGCCCGTTCTGCGCCACCGGCCAGGGCGGGCTCCAGCGGAACATGTCCACGGCCGAGATCGTCGAGCAGGTGCTGGCCGGCGCTCGTTCACTCGACCGCGGCGAGGTGCCGGGCGGCCCGGGCCGGGTCTCCAACGTGGTGTTCATGGGGATGGGTGAGCCGCTGGCCAACTACAAGGCGGTCATCGGTGCCGTCCGGCGCCTCACCGACCCCGCACCCGACGGTCTCGGCATGTCCGCGCGCGGCGTCACCGTCTCCACCGTCGGGCTGGTCCCGCGCATCAGGCAGCTCGCCGAGGAGGGCATCCCTGTCACGCTGGCTCTGAGCCTGCACGCGCCCGACGACGAGCTGCGCAACGAGCTCGTGCCGATCAACACCCGTTCCTCGGTCGCCGAGACCGTCGCCGCCGCCCGGGAGTACGCCGACAAGACCCGCCGCCGGGTCTCCATCGAGTACGCCATGATGCGCGGCATCAACGACCAGGGCTGGCGCGCGGACCTGCTCGCCGACGTCCTCCACGAGCACGGCACCTGGGGCTGGGTGCACGTGAACCTGATCCCACTGAACCCCACCCCGGGCTCGAAGTGGACGGCGTCCGACCCCGCCGACGAGCGCGAGTTCGTCCGCCGGCTCGAGGCGCGCGGCATCCCGACCACGGTCCGCGACACCCGCGGCCGCGAGATCGACGGTGCCTGCGGCCAGCTGGCCGCGATCGAGTCCTAGCCGAGGAACGCCGGCGCGGGCAGCACCAGCTCGACGTTGCGGGCGTTGGCCGCACCGCGGTAGCCGTCGCCGCGGTCGTGCCAGTCGTTCGCGGCCAGCTCACGCGCCAGGCCGGCCAGGTGGGTCGAGTCAGAGGTGTTCCCGCCGTACGACGCCGGGCCGGCGTGGTCGACGATCGAGGTGAACAGCGACAGCGTGCCGTCGCGGTTGTCGACGACCTCGATGATCCGCGACTGGGAGGGCCAGTCGATGTGCGAGGCGGTGTTGATCTCCCAGAGGCCGCCACCGCCGGGGCGCGGGCGGGCCCAGACCTGGTTCTTGTGGGTGTGCCCGTTGATCCACGCGATCACCTGGTCGTGGGTGAGCAGCTCGGCGAGGACCGCGTCGCCCAGGACGCGAGGCAAGGGGTCACCTCCGGTGGCGACCAGCGGGTTGGACATCGTGTCGGAGGTGTGGAGGCTGAACACCATCACCAGCCGGTCCGTCGACGCCGCGACGACCGACTTGAGCCAGGTGAACTGGGTCTGGTCGATCGAGCCGTCGGCGTACCCGTTCGGGTTGACGGTGTCGAGCACCACGAACCGGCACAGGCCC
>JAWWPK010000376.1:0-4097 GCA_033854925.1 Nocardioidaceae bacterium
GGCTCATGGGCATCGCCGCGCTGGCCTGGTCCGTGGGTGGCGTCATCACGGTCAACGACGCCCAGCCGGCCAGCGGCGCCGACACCACCGCCAGCAGCACCCACGCCACGTCCGCCATGGGCGGCACGAGCAGCACCGGCAAGTACGCCGAGCGCAAGGCGCAGGTCAGCCGCGACGACAACCGCCAGGCCGAGGCGAACGCCGCCGGCCAGAACCAGCTCCAGGCCGCTGCCGCAGCCACCGCCGCACAGCGCAACACCGCCCTCTCCAAGCTGGCCGACAAGGCCGAGGCGCAGGCGAAGGTGATCGCGCAGAACCTCTGGATCTACCCGCTCGAGCCGGTGATCCTGACCGCTCGCTTCGGCCAGTACGGCCTCTGGTCGAGCTACCACACCGGCCTCGACTTCAACGGCAACACCGGCGACCAGATCCACGCGATCGCCGACGGCGTCGTGATCTCCGCGGCGTACGACGGGTCCTACGGCAACAAGACCGTCGTCCAGCTCCCCGACGGCACCGAGCTCTGGTACTGCCACCAGAGCGCTTTCGACGTGTCGGTCGGCGACGTCGTGCACCAGGGTGACGTCATCGGCCTGGTCGGGGCGACCGGCCACGTGACCGGGTCCCACCTGCACGTCGAGGTGCACCCCGGCGGCGGCGACCCGGTCGACCCCTACCCCGCCATGCAGCAGCACGGGCTCTTCCTGGGCCCAGATGCTCAGCCCGGCTGATCCACCGCTTGCCCAAGGCGGCCGCGCGCTTAGCAGACCGGTCACATGAGGCGCTCGGCTACCACTCCTGCAGCAACCCCTGCACTTCTGCACCGTTGCAACGCTGTAGAAGCGCAGGACTTCCTACAGGAGTGGAACAGATGGTGCTGGTGGGGTGCCCGCGCCGGCCGACGGCGTGGCGAAGCCCGCCGTTGGATGCGCCGCCTCACCCGATTGCGCGAGGCTCGCAGTCAAGGACGCCGAAGGCGCCGCGTAGCGGACGGGCGAAGCCCGGTCCTTGACGGCGAGACGCGATCGGGTAGGCGCGCGGGCACCCCGCAAGCGATAGGCAAGCGAGTCAGAGCTACTCCACCGGCGCATACCTGAGCAGCAGCCGCTTCACGCCCTCGCTGCCGAAGTCGATCGAGGCGACCTGCTTCTCGCCGACGCCCTCGAGCGCCACGACAGTGCCCATGCCGAACGAGTCGTGCACCACGCGGTCGCCGGCCTCGAGCGAGGGGATCTCTCGGGCCGGCTTGGCCTTGGAGGCGGCGTCGGCGCGAGCCGCGGCCGAGGAGAAGTTGCGGCGGCCGCGGTCGGTCGGGCTGCCCCAGGAGCCCTCCCTGGCGCCGTAGGAGGAGGAGAGGTCGGGTCGGTCCCAGGTGGTCTGCGCGGCCTCGGTGCGGCGCCAGTCGACCAGGTCGACCGGGAGCTCGTCGAGGAACCGGGAGCCGGGGTTGTGTGAGGGTGCACCCCACGCCGAGCGGACCACGGCACGCGAGAGGTAGAGCCGCTCGCGGGCCCGGGTGACGCCGACGTAGGCGAGTCGGCGCTCCTCCTCGAGCTCGGGCTGGTCGCCGAGCGACCGCGAGTGGGGGAACACGCCGTCCTCGAGGCCGGTGAGGAAGACGACCGGGAACTCGAGCCCCTTGGCGGTGTGCAGCGTCATCAGGGTGACCACACCGTCGCCGTCGTCAGGGATCTGGTCGCTGTCGGCGACGAGCGAGACCCGCTCGAGGAAGTCGGCCAGCCCGGGCGCGACGATGCCGGCGTCGACGTCCGCCGGGTCTGCAGAAGGGCCGGCGACAGGGTCGTCGGCGAACTCGCGGGCCACGGCCACGAGCTCGCCGAGGTTCTCGCGACGGGTCTCGTCCTGCGGGTCGTCGGACGCCTCCAGCGTCTTGAGGTAGCCGGAGCGCTCGAGCACCGACTCCAGGACGACATCGGGCCGCTCCCCCGCGTCGACCATCGACTGGAGCTCCTCGATCATCGCGACGAAGCCCTCGATGTTGGCCTGGGACCGGGTCGCCAGCCCAGGTGCGTCCTGCGCGCGGCGCAGCGCCTCCCAGAAGGTCAGCCCGTCGCGGTTGGCGAGCGCCTGGACGCTCTCGACCGCCCGGTCGCCGATGCCGCGCTTGGGGACGTTGAGGATCCGCTGGAGCGAGACGACGTCGTCGGCGTTGACCAGCAGCCGGAGATAGGCCAGGGCGTCCCGGATCTCGCGCCGCTCGTAGAAGCGCACCCCGCCGACCACTCGGTAGGGCTGGCCGGTGCGGATGAAGACTTCCTCGAAGACACGTGACTGCGCGTTGGTGCGGTAGAAGACAGCCACGTCGGCGGCCTTGTGGCCGGCGTCGACGAGCTTGTCGATCTCGTCGGAGACGAACCTCGCCTCGTCGTGCTGGTCGTCGGCGACGAAGCCGACGATCCGCTCGCCGTCGCCGGCGTCGGACCACAGCAGCTTCGGCTTGCGACCCTTGTTGTGGCCGATGACCGAGTTGGCCGCAGTGAGGATCGTCTGGGTGGAGCGGTAGTTCTGCTCCAGCAGGATCGAGGTGGCGTTGGGGAAGTCCTGCTCGAAGTCGAGGATGTTGCGGATGTTGGCGCCGCGGAACGCGTAGATGGACTGGTCCGCGTCGCCGACCACCATCAGCTCGGCCGGCTCCACACGCTCGCCACCCGACCCGACGGCGTCGGGGTCCTCGAACTTCTCGGCGCACAGCTCGGCGATCAGGGCGTACTGGGCGTGGTTGGTGTCTTGGTACTCGTCGACGAGCACGTGCCGGAACCGGCGCCGGTAGACCTCGCGCACGTCGGGGAACTGCTGGAACAGGTGGACCGTGAGCATGATCAGGTCGTCGAAGTCGAGGGCGTTCGCCTGCCGCAGCCGCTTCTGGTAGAGCGTGTACGCCGCGGCGTAGGACTCCTCGAGCTTGTTCTTCGTGTCGCGGGCGGCGTCCTCCTCGTCGCGCAGCTCGTTCTTGTGGTCGGAGACCCAGTGCAGCAGCGAGCCGGGCTGGAACCGCTTCGGGTCGAGGTCGAGCTCCTTGGCGACGTTGGTCATCAGCCGCTTCTGGTCCGCAGCGTCGTAGATCGAGAACGACGACTTGTAGGCGACGCCTCCGAAGTCCAGCGCGGTGATCTCCTTGCGCAGGATCCGGACACAGGCGGAGTGGAATGTCGAGACCCACATGATCCGGGCCCGCCGGCCGATCAGCTCCTCGACCCGATGCTTCATCTCGGCGGCGGCCTTGTTGGTGAAGGTGATCGCCAGGATCGAGCCCGGGTGCGCCTTGCGCTCGCTGATCAGCCAGGCGATCCGCCGGGTCAGCACCCGGGTCTTGCCGGAGCCCGCACCCGCGACGACGAGGAGCGGGCTGCCCTGGTGGACCACCGCTGCGCGCTGCGGCTCGTTGAGGCCCTCGAGCAGTTCCTCCGCGCTGGGTCCGCTGCGTCGCGACGCTTGCTCCGCAGGCGCGGCGAGGTGCTCGAAGCCGGGCAGCGACTCTGCAGTCGGGCGGGTCGTCATGTCCCGTCAACCCTACGTGGCGGCGCCCCCGGAGATGACTAGAGCAGGCGCCGGTCGTTGGCCCAGCGGGTCAGCTCGTGCCGGGACGAGAGCTGGAGCTTCCTCAGCACGCTCGACATGTGCGTCTCGACCGTCTTGATCGAGATGAACAGCTCCTTCGCGACCTCCTTGTAGGCGTAGCCGCGGGCGATCAGCCGCATCACCTCGCGCTCGCGCTCGGTGAGGCGGTCGAGGTCCTCGTCGACGGCCGCGACCTCGATCGAGCCCGCGAACGCGTCGAGCACGAAGCCGGCCAACCGCGGGGAGAACACCGCGTCGCCGTCGGCGACCCGGCGGATCGCGGACACCAGCTCGGGGCCGGTGATGGTCTTGGTGACGTAGCCGCGCGCGCCGCCGCGGATGGTGCCGATGACGTCCTCGGCGGCGTCGCTGACCGACAGCGCAAGGAAGTAGGGCAAGAGTGACTGGTCCGTCGCACGACCGGTCCCCAGCGCCACCCTTCTCATCACCTCGATGCCACCGCCGCCGGGCAGGTGGACGTCGAGCAGCACCTCGGCCGGCTTCTGCTCCGCGATCGC
>JAWWPK010000377.1:0-4436 GCA_033854925.1 Nocardioidaceae bacterium
CGCGGACGTCGGCGAACATCGGGTCGAAGTCGTATGCCGTCCCGCGGCCGGTCCTTGCATGGTCCTCGGCCGCGCTCTCCCACACCGTGTTGTGCCAGAGCAGGTCGCCGCCCATCACCAGGGTGGCCGTCCGGCGCGGCTTGCGTTGCTTCCGGGGAGCCAGGAGGGCCGCTCGGGTGACCGACGGCGCAGCCTGGGTGGTGGCGGACGACAAGGTGATCGCCGCGACCGGCACCTGCGGAGCCGACGGGTGCGGGGCGCCCAGGGCCGCGGCCAGCGCCGCGAACGCGACGACGGTGCCGACCGCCGCGCGGGACCGACCCATCACACCGACAGTGACGCACGGGCGGCGCCGCGGGTTGCGCAGGCACGCCTGTCAGGATGGGTGGCATGGACCGGGGTCCGAGCGCGCTCAGCCCGGAGGCGCGGCTCCGCGCCCTCGGGTCGCTCTCGAGCGGCGGCAGCGACGAGCTGGACGTGCTCGTGGTCGGTGGCGGTGTCGTGGGCGCCGGGGTCGCGCTGGACGCGGTCACCCGCGGCTTGTCCACGGGTCTCCTGGAGCAGCGCGACCTGGCCAGCGGCACCAGCAGTCGCAGCAGCAAGCTGATCCACGGCGGGCTCCGCTACCTCGAGATGCTCGACTTCGGCCTGGTCCGGGAGGCACTGCAGGAGCGCGGTCTCCTCCTCAACCGGCTCGCGCCGCACCTGGTCAGGCCGGTGCCGTTCCTCTACCCGCTGACCCATCGCGGCTGGGAGCGACCGTACGTCGGCTCCGGGCTGCTGCTCTACGACGCCATGGCGCGATTCGGTCCCGCCGAGGTGGGACTGCCGCGGCACCGGCACCTGACCCGCAGGACCGTCGCCCGGATCGCCCCGGACTTCGCGCCCGACACGAACCACGGTGCGATCCGCTACTACGACGCCCAGGTCGACGACGCCCGGTTGGTGGTCACGATCGCGCGGACCGCCGCCGCGCACGGTGCCCAGCTCGCGACGCGGGTGAAGGTGACCGGCTTCCTACGCGAGGAGGAGGCGGTGGTCGGCGTACGCGCCCTGGATCTCGAGAACAACCACGAGCTCGAGGTCCGCGCCCGCGTGGTCGTCAACGCGGCCGGCGTCTGGACCGACGAGATCCAGGAGATGGTCGGCGGCCGCGGCGCCCTGCACGTCCAGGCGTCCAAGGGCATCCACCTCGTCGTCCCGCGCGACCGGATCCGCTCCGAGGCGGGCTTCATCGTCCGCACCGAGACGTCCGTGCTGTTCGTGATCCCGTGGGGCCGGCACTGGATCATCGGCACCACCGACACCCCGTGGGACCTCGACAAGGCGCACCCCGCGGCCAGCCGGGCGGACATCGACTACGTCCTCGACCACGTCAACGCGGTCCTCCGCGAGCCGCTCGACCACGAGGACGTCGAGGGCGTGTACGCCGGCCTGCGGCCGCTGCTCTCCGGCGAGTCCGAGCCGACCTCCCGGATCTCCCGCGAGCACACGGTGGTGACCCCGGTCCCGGGGCTGGTGATGATCGCCGGCGGCAAGCTCACGACGTACCGCGTGATGGCCCGCGACGCCGTCGACGCCGCCGCCGACTCGCTCACCTCCGGAGGGTCGGCCGTGCGCACCTCCATCACCCATCGGGTGCCACTGGCCGGCGCGGACGGCTACGAGACCCGCAGCAATCAGCGGGTGCACCTGGCCCGCCGCTCCGGGCTGGACGTCGCGCGCATCGACCACCTGCTCGGGCGCTACGGCGCCCTCATCGACGACCTGCTCGCTCTCATCGAGAAGCGGCCGGACCTGGCCGACCCGCTCGAGGGCACCGAGGACTACCTCGCCGCCGAGGTCGTGTACGCCGTCACCCACGAGGGCGCCCGTCACCTCGACGACGTCCTCACCCGCCGCACCCGCATCTCGATCGAGACCTTCGACCGCGGGGTCGCCTCGGCGCCGGTCGCCGCCCGGCTGATGGGTGCCGAGCTCGGGTGGGACGAGGCTCGACTCGCGGACGAGGTCGACCACTACCTCCGGCGGGTCGAGGCGGAGCGGCAGAGCCAGACGATGCCGACCGACCAGGAGGCCGACGAGGCTCGGGTCAGGGCCGGCGACATCGTCTGACCGGGTCAGTAGGGCAGCACCGGCGCCGACCCGCTCGGGGTGAAGATCATCGACAGGTCACGGCCGTTGACCACGGTGCCCGCCCCGTTCTCGAAGACCTGGAGGCCGACCGTGTGCGAGCCGGCCGCGACGGGCACCACGGCGCTGACGGAGCCGCTGTCACCGAAGTTCTCGTCGTGCGTGACCAGCTGGTGGTATTGGTTGTCCGGGGTGAGAGGCGTCGCGTCGAGCACGATCTTGTAGCTCAGCAGGCCGTAGCCGCCGACAGCGGACTTCTGCCTGCCGTAGAGCGTGGCCACGACGAAGACGAAGCCGTCGGTGGGGGCGACGAACGTCTTCGAAAGCAAGGTAACCGGCCCCGTGGTGACGTCGATGTCTGCCGAGGTCGCGACCCCGTCCGCCCGGACCCCGGACGTCCTCAGGTACGCCGACGCCGGTGCGCCGCCCAACGCGTCGGCGTCGGCCGCGTGGGCCACCGCGAGCGAGGGGGCGAGCTTCTTGACCTGCTTGGCGACGATCTTCTTGATCGCCTTTGTTGTCGGAGGCGCTGCGACCGCCGCCACTGTGGTCCCTAGCACGAGGCCCAGCATGAGGCCGAGCACCAGGAGCCCGATCGCCATCGCGGGTCGCCTGCGGTGCTGACTGATCATGATCGTCCCCTCCGATTGGCTCGCAGTATCACAAACGCGAAACGGTGCGTCCATAGCCGTGGCCGGGCCACCCCGACGTTGACAACTAGAACACGTTCCACAATTCTGACGCGTGTCAACTAGAGACTCGCGTCACACCAGGAGGGCACGTGACCCAGGGTCCACCGGCCGAACTCAAGCTCCAGCGCACCAGCCGCGACCCCGCCACCGTGCCCGGGCTGCTCGAGGACTGGCTGGCCGGTGCGCTGCCCGCGGGCGCCGGCCCGAAGGTGACCCTGCACAGCGGGATCGACGCCAACGGCATGTCCTCGGAGACGCTCGTCTTCGACGCGACGTGGACCGAGGACGGCGAGCAAAGGACGGGGGAGTACGTCGCCCGGGTCGCGCCGTCGCCGGACGAGTTCCCGGTCTTCCAGAACTACGCGCTGCAGGACCAGTACGACGCGATGCGGATCGTCGGCGAGCGCACCGACGTGCCGGTGCCGAACGTCGGTCTCTTCGAGCCGACCGGCGAGGTGCTGGGCACCCCGTTCTTCCTGATGGACCGCATCGAGGGCGTCGTGCCGCCCGACGTGCCGCCGTACAACTGGGGCGACAACTGGCTCGCCGACGCGTCCGCCGAGGACCAGCGCCGGCTCCAGGACAGCACCGTCAAGGCGATCGCCGGCCTGCACTCGATCCAGGACGCGGCCGACGCGTTCGGGTTCCTCGACCGGGACCACCCGGGGGAGACGCCGCTGGCGCGCAACCTGGCGTGGGTGCGGGCGTGGTACGAGTGGGCGATCCCCGACCTCGGCCCGTCACCGATCACCGAGCGCACGCTCACCTGGCTGGAGGCCAACCTTCCCGACACTGGATCGTCCTCCGGCGCCGACACGGTGCTGTGCTGGGGTGACTCGCGGATCGGCAACGTGATGTTCAAGGACTTCGCGCCGGTCGGCGTCCTCGACTGGGAGATGGCCGCGATCGGCCCCCGCGAGATGGACGTGTCCTGGATCGTCTTCGCGCACATGGTCTTCGAGTCGATCACGGCGGTCTTCGAGCTGCCCGGGATGCCGCACTTCATGCGCGAGGAGGACGTGAGGGCGACGTACGCCGAGCTCACCGGCGTCCAGCTCGGCGACCTGACCTGGTACCACCTCTACAACGCGGTCGAGTGGTGCGTGGTCTTCATGCGCACCGGGGCGCGGTCGATCCACTTCGGCGAGGTCGAGCGGCCCGACGACATCGAGACCCTGTTCCACCACAAGCCGCTGATGGAGCGGCTCCTCACGGAGGCTGGAGCCTGATGAGGCTGAGCACATGAGTAAGTGGGCCGGCGGCATCGGGCCGCTCGACGAGTACCCCATCCACCAGGCGCCGCTGCCGGTCACCTGGGCGGCGAGCAGCGACCGGAACTTCTACGACCGTTCGTACTTCAACGCCCACGACCGGTCCGGCGACATCTTCTGCATCTTCGGGCACGGCTACTACCCGAACCTCGGCACCAAGGACGCCTTCTTCCTCGTCCGTCGCGGCGACACCCAGACCGCGGTCCACTTCGGCGACCCGATCGACGAAGACCGGCTCAACCAGCACGTCGGCGACTACCGCTGCGAGGTCGTCGAGCCGCTCGAGAAGATCCGGGTGGTCTTCGAGGAGACCGAGGGCATCGCCGCGGACCTGACCTGG
>JAWWPK010000378.1:0-2978 GCA_033854925.1 Nocardioidaceae bacterium
CGCCCGGGAGCGGCGTACCCCGCCAGGACACCTCGTCGAGAAGCCGCAGGTCCACGGAGGTCAGCGTTGCACTGCCCCGCAACGCTCGGCGGCCAGGGCCACCGCGGCGTCGCGAGCCGCGCCCGTCTCCTGCTCGGTCAGGGTCCGGTCCGGCGCCCGGAACCGCAGCGCGAAGGCCAGTGACTTGTGGCCGGCCTCGACCTGGTCGCCGGTGTAGACGTCGAACAACCGGATCGCCTCGAGGTACTCCCCCGCCCCCTCGCGAAGGGCCGCTTCGACCTGCGCCGTGGTCACGGCGTCGGCGACCACCAGGGCCACGTCCTCCTTGGCGACCGGGAACGTCGAGAACGCCGGCCCCGGCACCACGTCGACCGCGCGGGTCATCAGGAAGTCGAGGTCGATCTCGACGGCCGCGGCGCGGGCCGGCAGCCCGAACGCCGCGCAGACGTGCGGGTGCAGCTCGCCGGCGTGGCCGAACTCCACCCCGCCCAGCCGGACCTGGGCGCAGCGGCCCGGGTGCCAGGGCATCCGGCTGGCCGAGGTCACCTCGACCTCGACGCCGAGCTCGTCGCCCAGCCTCCGGACCAGCCCGATCGCGTCCGACCAGCCCGCCGTGCGCCCGGCACCCCACCAGCCGGCCCGCTCCCGCTCGCCGGCCAGCACGACGGCCAGGTGCAGCGGCTGCTCGGGGATCGCCTCGAACAGCTTGGCCAGCTCGTCGTCGCTGGGTCGCCAGTCGACGCCGTAGATCGGCGCCGGGCCGCGGTCGACCGGGAACGCCACGGTCCCGGTCTCGAACAGCGCGACACCGGGGGTGCCGCGGCCGAGGTTGCGGCCGGCGGCGCGGAGCAGGCCGGGCAGCAGCGTCGTGGTGTACGACGGCTCCTCGGCCGAGAGCGGGTTGGCCAGCCGCACCGTCGTGCGAAGCACGTCGTCGGCGGGCAGCCCGAGCTGGTCGAAGGTGGCCTCGCCGACGAACGGGAAGCTGATCACCTCGACGCAGCCCGCGCCGGCAAGGGTGCGGCCGATCCGCCGGCGCAGCCGTTGCTCGCGGGTGAGCCCGCCGCCGGCGGCCTCGCGGGGCAGCACCGAGGGGACCTGGTCGTAGCCGACGATCCGGACGACCTCCTCGACCAGGTCGTAGGGGTCGGTCAGGTCCGGGCGCCAGGTCGGCGGGGTGTACTCGCCGTCACCGACCAAGCAGCCGACCTTCTCGAGGTTGGCCACCGCGGTGCCGACGGCGATGTCGATCCCGGAGATGCGGGCCGGGAGGTCGGAGGCCATCGAGATGGCGGCCGGGTGCGGTGCTTCGCCCACGACGGTCACCCCGGGCTCGGCGGTGCCTCCGCCGTGCTGGACGAGCAGCTCGACCACGCGGTCGGCCGCGGCCGGGGTGATCACCGGGTCGACGCCGCGCTCGTTGCGCTTGCCGGCCTCGGAGGTGAGCTTGTGCCGCTTGCCGGTGCGGAACATGGACACCGCGTCCCAGTGCGCCGCCTCGACCAGCACCCGCGTCGTGGTCAGGGACATCTCGGTGGTCTCGCCGCCCATCACGCCGCCGAGGCCGATGATGCCGGAGTCGTCCGTCACCACGAGGTCCTCGGTCGAGAGCGCGCGGTCGACGCCGTCCAGGGTGGTGAGTCGCTCTCCTTCGACGGCCCGGCGGACCCGGATCGCGCCCTGCAGCTTGTCGGCGTCATAGCCGTGGATCGGCCGGCCCAGCTCGAGCATCACGTAGTTGGTGATGTCGACCGCCAGCGAGATCGGGCGCATCCCGGAGAGCGTGAGCCGCTGCGCCATCCAGTCCGGGGTCCGGGCCGCGGGGTCGATGCCGCTCACCACCCGGGCCACGAAGACCGGGCAGCCCGCGGGGTCGTCGATGACGACCGGGTGGCCGTCGCCATTGGGAGCGGGGACCTCGCGCTGCGCCGGGTCGGTGTACGGCGCGTCGTACGCGAGCGCAGCCTCCCGGGCCACCCCGCGCAGCGACATGGCGTAGGCGCGGTCCGGGTTGATCTCGAACTCGATGACCTCCTGGTCGAGGCCGAGCACCGGGCGCGCGTCCGTGCCGGGTTCACCGGCGCCCTCGGGCAGCACGATGATCCCCTCGTGGTCCTCGCCGATCCCGAGCTCGCGGGAGGAGCAGATCATCCCGGCCGACACGTGGCCGTAGGTCTTGCGGGCAGAGATCTCGAAGTCGCCGGGCAGCACGCCGCCGGGCAGGATCACGACCACCAGGTCACCCGGCGCGAAGTTGTGCGCACCGCAGACGATGCCCTGCGGCTCGCCGGAACCGTTGGCGTCGCCGACATCGACGGTGCACCACTCGATGGTCTTGCCGTTCTTCTGCGGCTCGGGCTCCATCGTGAGCACCTTGCCGACCACCAGCGGACCGCGGATCTGCTCGCCCGGCTTCTCGATCGCCTCGAGCTTGAGCCCGAGCGCGGTCAGCCGGGCGGCGAGCTGTTCCGTGGTGACCTCGGCGGGGAGGTCGACGTACTCACGGATCCAGGCGACCGGTGCCTTCACAGCTCAGCCCCGAAGGCGGTCGTGAACCTGATGTCGCCCTCGAACAGCGCGCGCAGGTCCTCGATGCCGTGGCGGAACATCAGGGTCCGGTCGATGCCCATGCCGAAGGCGAAGCCGGAGTAGGTCTCGGGGTCGACGCCGCAGGCGCGGAGCACCCTCGGGTTCACGACGCCGCAGCCGCCCCACTCGATCCAGCCCTCGCCGCGGCAGGTGCGGCAGTCCTCCGAGTTCACGCCCCGGCAGACGAAGCAGACCAGGTCGACCTCGGCGCTGGGCTCGGTGAACGGGAAGTACGACGGCCGGAACCGCGTGTTGATGCCCTCGCCGAACATCGAGCTGGCGAAGTGGTCGAGGGTGCCTTTGAGGTGGGCCATCGTGATCCCCTCGTCGATCGCCAGCCCCTCGACCTGGTGGAAGACCGGGCTGTGGGTGGCGTCGTAGGGGTCGGT
>JAWWPK010000379.1:0-2865 GCA_033854925.1 Nocardioidaceae bacterium
GTACCCGTTGCGCGAGCTCACGCAGCGCGAGGCGAGTCATGGCTGGCAAGCTGTCGTCGTCGGGGTTGATCCGGAAGCCGGCGCAGGTCGCCAGCAGCTCCTTGCGGCGCAGTGGTCGCAGCCGAGCGCGCATGTCCTCGGGTGCAGTGACGAGGAGCTGGTGGATCTGGTTCAGCGCCTGGGTGCGGGCCTTGTTCGCGCTGCGCTGCACGGCTTTGAGGGTGCGCAGCGCCTCGACCGGACCGTCATGGCTCTTGGGCTTGCCGGTCGCCTCACCGGACTGCACCGCGCGGGCCGCAGCGATCGCGTCGACGACATCCGTCTTCCCGTAGCGGCGTCGAACCTGCCGGTTCGGCCGGGCGACCTCAAGCACTTCGACGCCGGCCGCGGTGAGCTGACGAGCGAGGGCGGCGCCGTAGCTGCCGGTTCCTTCGACACCGACCTTGTCGAGCTGGCCGTGTCGGCGCAGCCACGCGAGCAGCCGGCGGTAGCCGGCGATGGTCGTCGGGAACGACTCGGTGCCGAGGACCCGGCCGAGCTGATCCAGTGCCGCGGCGACGTGCAGATCCTGGTGGGTGTCGACGCCGCCGGTGACGACAACGCCGTTCGCTGTCAGAGTGGTCAAGGTCCGTCCTTCTCGCTCGCATCGAGTGGGGCGGGCACGGTGCGAGCTGAAGGTCGGACAGGACAGGGACGGGCCTGTGTCAGCAGGCTCCTACTAGGTCACTCCCACCAGCGGCCGTGCCAAGGCGTTCTCCCGCCCGGTCGACGGATCACTTACAGGGCAACCCGTGGGTGCCGGCCGTTAGCTGGGTCAGACCGGGCGGGAGAACGCCGCTGATCCAACATCCCTGCCGTTAGATTCCGACGGGGTGTACGGGCGAGGCGTCAGGAAGCGCGCGGCGGCGGCGCGATCTCGGCAGCGAACTCGGTCATCCATGCGACGAGAGCATCCCGAGACGGAGTGCCGTCCCGGGACGCGCCGGGGGCCGACGCCATAGCGAACAGCCGTTCCACCGCCCACTCCCAGCGAAGCGCTGGGGTCATCCGGACCAGCACCCTCGCGGTGCCCGCGCCGGTGTTCGCGATCCGGTGCGGCACCCCGGGCGGCGCCACCACGACCTCTCCCGCCGACGCGTCGACGTCGTCTCCTCCGACGTTGATCCGGATGGTTCCCTGCAGGACCTGCCAGCGCTCCTCCATCCCGGGATGGACATGCGCCGACGGCCTGCCGACACCCACTGGGAAGTAGTCCACGAACTCCAGGTACTCGCCGGAGGTGTCCTGCGAGGTCGCGAGGAAAAGCAGCCGCTCACCGGTGGCCGCATTCACGATCTCCTGGCCCGTACTCGCCATGCCCGCTCCGCTCCGCCGCCCGCCGGACGGATGCCAGTGTGACGCGGCGCTTCCGACGCCTGCAAGGGCAGTCTGTGCCTCCCGTCGGACCTAGGTCATCACGGGGACCGCCGCGCCGAGCCCCGCCGGCGCGGGTGCCCGCCCGGTCGCGACGTCCACCCAGACTTCCGGCGGCAGGGCGCGCGCTGTCGCGGCGAGCTCAGGATGCGCGAGTTCCAGAATGGACAGCAGTGCTTCCGCCGCGACAACGAGCGCCTCGTCGTCGGCCGGAGACGGAGGCGACAGGTCGAACCCGTGGACGACCGCTTCGACGCACCGGGTCACGAGGTAGTCCTGCAGCCGGATCGGTCCCTGCACTGACACGATCTGCCGGTCGAGATCTGCCGAGCGCAGCACGGGTGCGGCACGGCGCGCGGCGGCCCCGAAATCCGTGCGGCCAGCCGCGGCGCCTGCGACCGCGGCGGAGTCGATCCGGTGGGCCAGCCGCCCGGTCCCGGACAGGTTCGTCTGGACGCTCATCGCCGGCGAACCGATCGCCGGCTCATCTTCGGCGGCGAGGAACTTGATCAGGAGCGGCGGCTGAAGCGCGAGATGAGCGAGCACCTCGCGGTTGGTCCAGCCGCGGACGCGCGTCGGTGCTTCCGGCGGCGCTATTTGCGCTGCCGCCGCGACCAGATCCCATTGCCTGAGAAGCGCCTCACGGACTGCTTCGCCAGGACGCATGACGCGAGGTTCGCACGCCGCCGAGGAGAACCGCATTGGCAGGGTTCGTCCGCGAGGGTCGTCGCGCGTTCGGCGGGATACGTGCACGCCGGGCGGGCGCCGATACGGTTCGAGGATGCCTCGCCGTGAACCGCCCGACGAAACGTCGCCCTTCTTCGGCGGAGTGCATCTGGCGCGGGGGCTGCAGCACAGGCCCGGCCGTCGGCCTTGGGGGACCTTCGCCGCTGTCTGGTTGCTGGCGACGGCGTTGTTCGGTCTGCTCCTATGGGTCGTGAGTCTCTTCCGCTGAAAGCAGCGGATATGTGCCGCTAGCGACGTCGTTTCGGCATTCGATACTCATAGACGGCGACAGCGGCGAAGGCGAGGGCGAACGGCAGGAACGCGAGTCTGTGAGTCCTTCCGGTGACGACCAGTAGGACCGGGAGCATCGCCGCGTGGACGGGCCACAGTCCTCGACTGACGCCGAACGTTAGGGAACCTCGGCGATTGTCGGGATGCCACTTGTCGCCTGCTGCGCCCACAGCGGGAGCATAAGTGCTGTTCCTTGCCGCAACGTGCCAGCATCGCTCGCATGGACGAGCCTCCGACCGAGCGTTTGCTCCAGTTGCTCATGCCCGGTCAGCGTGGCGCGACGGTTCTCGGCGCCAGGCTCGTTGGCGAAGGTGATACGGACGCCAGTGATCGTCCCCTGATCGCTGTGGTCTTCCCAGGCTTGCCGCTTTGGGTGTGGGAAGCCACGGTTGCGGCGGGTCCGCCCAGGACTGGAACCGTGCCTCCGACGCTTAC
>JAWWPK010000380.1:0-17536 GCA_033854925.1 Nocardioidaceae bacterium
CGCGCAGCTGCTCGACCCGTTCGAGCAGCTGCGCCTCCTCCTCGTCGGTGAGCGGAACCGCGAGCTCGTGCACCAGGCCGCGCAGCTCGGCGACCTCGAGCTCGCGGTGCTCGGTCGGCCGGCCGGCCCGGCGCACGGTGTGGGTCCGGTGGGTCAGCGAGACGTGGGCGCCGTCGACGTGCTTGGTGAGCATCAACATGTGCCGGAAGTGCGAGGCCGGGAAGGTGCTCGTGTAGTGGTGCCCGGAGACCAGGTCCGGCGGCTGCACCGGCAGCTCGTCGTGGGTGTGCATCAGCTCCCAGTGCCCGACGCTGGGCTCGTCACGCCACCGGCTCAGCTCCCAGGCCCGCACGTCGCCGGCGCGCACCTCGCGGAGCCGGTAGCGCCAGCCGCGGTAGTCATCAGAGGCGCCGTCGGCCAGCGGCAGCGGCCGGAGCAGGCTCATCCCGAAGCCGGGGTCGGCCAGCAGCTGCTCGCCGGCCTCACCATCGGGATCGTCGACCACGACGACGCAGTGGGTCCGGGCGGTGGCCTCCGGCGGACCGACCCGGCCCAGGCGGCGGGTGACGTCGTACCCGAGGCGCTCGAGGACCGCGGCGAAGAGCGTGGCGTGCTCGAAGCAGTAGCCGCCGCGGCCGCGGCCGACGAACTTGCCCTGGACCTGCTCGAGCCCGACGCCGGGGTGCCGGTCGAGCAGCACGTCGACGTTGTCGAAGGTGAAGGCCCGCACGTGCGCCTCGTGCAGCGCGTCGAGCGCGGCCCGCGACGGCGGCTGCGCCGGCAGGCCCACCCGGGTGAGGTAGGCGTCGAGGTCGAGCCGGTCGGTCTGCCAGAGGTCGCCAGGCTGCTCGGTCACGACTCCTCGATCGGCCGGCCCCAGGTGACCAGTGTCCCGGCCTGGGGCGGCGCGAGCGCGCGGAGCTCGGCGTCCGGTCGGGCGCCGAGGGCGGCGTTGACGGTCGAGAACATCGTCCGGAGACCGACGAACGCGGTGACGCGGAAGACCTCCTCGTCCGACCAGCCTGCGGCACGGACCGCGTCCACGTCGGCCTGCGTGGTGGCACTCGGTCCGCGAACGATGCAGCGCGCCCATCGGGCCAGCGCCGCCTCGCGTGGCGTCAGGCCGTCGTCGGTCCCGGCCAGGACTGCGGTGGCCAGCTCGGCGTCCGCCTCCTTCGAGAGCTTCCAGCTCCAGGCGTAGGAGCAGTACGAGTCCCCGTTGGCAGACGCCGTCGCGGTCACCAGGATCCCGCGCTCGCGCATGCTGAATGACCCCATCAGCAGCTCCTGCAGCTCGAACAGCCTGGTGTGGGCCTCGGGCAGGTGCGCCCAGACGTGGGTCAGGTTCATGACGAAGCCGTACGACGCGAGATCGGCGTCGTACTTGGACCGCACGGCATCCGCCGCCGCCGGCTCGCTGAGGAAGGTCATGCTTGATTCTGACCCCTGGCCGGCCACCACCACGTCCACCCCGCACCCACGGTCGGGTTAGGTTGAGTGGCATGACGCACGCCCTCCGGACCGATGGCGCCGACGGAGCCGGTCGCCCGGAGATGGTCGACTGGGACCTCGCGGTCCGGGTCGGCAGCCGGCTGGCCGGCGAGGGGCCGAGCGTGGATCCCGGCGAGGCGGCGGCGATCGTCGAGGAGCTGCGCGACGGCGCCAACCGGTCCACCGGGCTGGTCCGCGAGTTCACCGGGCTGGTGGCCCGCGACCACTCCGCACCGGTGCTGGTCGTGGACCGGGCCAGCTGGGTGCAGGCGAACGCCGACGCGTTCGCGATCCTGCTCGCGCCGATCGTCGACAAGCTCACCCAGAAGAAGCCGCCGACCGGCCTCACCGCCGCGGTCGGCTCGAGGGTCACCGGGGTCGAGGTCGGCAGCGTGCTCGGCTTCCTGGCGTCGAAGGTGCTCGGCCAGTTCGACCCGTTCCACGAGCCCGACGGCCGCCTGCTGCTGGTCGCGCCCAACATCGTGCACGTCGAGCGAGAGCTCGAGGCCGACCCGCACGACTTCCGGCTCTGGGTCTGCCTGCACGAGGAGACCCACCGGGTGCAGTTCACCGCGGTGCCGTGGATGCGCGAGCACATGTTCGGCCAGATCCAGAAGTTCGCCGAGACCATGGAGCCGACCGGGCTGCTCGAGGACGGTCTGACCCGCGTCCTCGAGGGACTCAAGAACGCCCGCTCCGGCGGTGGCTCGGGGGGCAGCCTCCTCGACGTGGTCGGTACGCCGGAGCAGAAGGAGCTGCTCGACGGGCTCACCGGAGTGATGTCGCTGCTGGAGGGTCACGCGGACGTGGTCATGGACGGCGTCGGCCCGACCGTCATCCCGTCGGTCGCGAAGATCCGCGCCAGCTTCAACGAGCGCCGCAAGGGCGTCGGCGTACTCGACCGGGTGCTCCGCCGGGTGCTTGGCCTGGACGCCAAGATGGCTCAGTACCGCGACGGTGCCGCCTTCGTCCGCGCGGTCGTCGACAAGG
This sequence comes from Nocardioidaceae bacterium, assembly GCA_033854925.1. Taxonomy (GTDB): domain Bacteria; phylum Actinomycetota; class Actinomycetes; order Propionibacteriales; family Nocardioidaceae; genus Nocardioides. Next base: position 2,482 of record JAWWPK010000380.1, read on the forward strand.
CCGGGATGCCCGGCTTCAACGTCGTCTGGGAGCAGCCCGAGCACCTGCCCTCCCGCGCCGAGATCTCCGACCCCGACGCCTGGATGGCGCGCGTGCTGAGGACCTGATCGGGGCGGGCGGGACAAGCAATGAGCCTCCACCCCTCCGTCGCCGCCGTGCGGGTCGCCGTACGCCGGACGCTGGCCGCGCTCGTGGCCGAGCAGCCCGGCGGGACGCTGCCGCCCGACGCCGCCGTGCTGGTCGCGTGCTCCGGCGGCGCGGACTCGCTGGCGCTGCTCTCCGCGACGGTCTTCGAGGGACCCAAGCTCGGCCTGCGGGTGATCGGCGTGACCGTCGACCACGGCCTCCAGGAGGAGTCGGCCGCACACGCCGAGCACGTGGTCGCGCAGATGGCCGAGCTGGGCGCCGACGAGACCGCCACGGCGCGGGTCGACGTGCAGGGCGGTGGGCGCGGGCCGGAGGCGGCCGCTCGCGAGGCGCGGTACGCCGTCCTCGACCAGCTGGTCCAGCACTTCGGCGCGATCGGGGTGCTGCTCGGCCACACCCTCGACGACCAGGCCGAGACCGTGCTCCTGGGTCTGGCCCGCGGCTCCGGCGGCCGGTCGCTGGCCGGCATGCGCCGCCGCTTCGGCGACTACCGCCGCCCGCTGCTCGACGTGACCCGCACCGACACCGTGACCGCGTGCCAGGTGGAGGGGATCGAGTACTGGAACGACCCGCACAACATCGACCCCGTCTTCGCCCGGGTCCGCGTCCGCCGCAAGGTGCTCCCGGTGCTCGAGGACGAGCTCGGTCCCGGCGTGGCCGGCGCCCTGGCCCGCACCGCCGACCAGCTCCGAGCGGACATGGAGCTCCTCGACCTGCTGGCGCAGACGGCCTACGACGAGCTGCGCGACCCCCACGACGACCAGGGGCTGGAGGTGAAGGCGCTCGCCGACCTCCCGCTCGCCACCCGCCACCGGGTGCTCCGGCTCGCCGCGCTCGAGGCCGGCGCGATCGCCTCCGAGCTGTTCCACGTCCACGTCCTGGCGCTGGCCCAGCTCGTGGCGTCGCGAGGCGCCGGCGGTGAGGTCCAGCTGCCCGGCCACGTGACGGCGTACCTGTCCTCGGGCGATCCCTCCGACCGCGGTGCCGGTCGGCTGCGGTTCCGCCCGACGGCTGTGCAAGGCTGACCGCCATGGACGCTGCCGACGTCGAGTCCGAGCTCGTCGAGGTTCTCTACACCGAGGCCCAGATCCAGGAGCGGCTCCGCGAGCTGGCCCGCGAGATCGAGGCCGACTACGACGGCAAGGACCTGCTCATCGTCGGCATCCTGCGCGGTGCGGTGATGGTGATGGCCGACCTGGCGCGGTCGTTCTCGCGGCACGTCGAGATGGACTGGATGGCGATCTCGTCCTACGGCTCGGGCACCAAGTCCAGCGGCGTCGTGCGCATCCTCAAGGACCTCGACACCGACATCACCGGCCGGCACGTGATCATCGTCGACGAGATCATCGACACCGGGCTTACCTTGTCGTGGCTGACGTCTAACCTCGGCTCCCGCGACCCCGCGAGCGTCGAGATCTGCACCCTGCTCCGCAAGCCCGAGGCGCTGACCATGCCGGTCGACGTGAAGTACATCGGCTGGGACATCCCGAATGAGTTCGTGGTCGGCTACGGTCTCGACTACCGCGAGCGCTACCGGAACCTGCGCGACATCGGCACTCTCGCACCGCACGTGTACGGCGGCTGAGGGTCGGCTGAGGATCCGTCCTCCCTCAGCGAACGGGCCCGCTTCGACTCGCTGGATGCCGAAGCACCTGAGACACTTGACGTTGCCGACGGTCTGTACCGTCGATCGTTCACACGTGTCCGTCTTTGAGAGAAGTCCGTGAAGCGCATCTTCAAGGGTCCCCTGATCTGGATCGTCGTCGCAGTGGTCGGCGTGCTGATCGCCATGCAGTTCCTGATCAGCTCCGGGGGCGGCGACGAGATCAGCGCGTCGCAGATGAGCACGTACATCTCCTCGGGCGAGGTCAAGGACATCACCTTCGTCGACGGCGACCAGGTCATCAAGGCCACCCTCGACGACAGCGTCAACCGCGACGGCGGGCGTGAGGTGACCACGAAGTACCTCACCGGCACCCAGGCCGACATCTTCCGGTCGGCCCAGCGCGAGTTCAAGGCCGGCGAGATCGAGAAGGTCACCGTCGATGTTTCACGGCCCGGGCTGCTCAGCGGGTTCATCTTCAGCTTCCTGCCGATCATCCTGCTGGTGGTGCTGTTCCTCTGGCTGATGAACTCCATGCAGGGCGGCGGTGGCCGTGGCGTCATGCAGTTCGCCAAGTCCAAGGCGAAGCTGATCTCCAAGGACATGCCGAAGACCACCTTCGCCGACGTCGCCGGCTGCGACGAGGCCGTCGAGGAGCTCGGCGAGATCAAGGAGTTCCTCCAGGAGCCCGCCAAGTTCCAGGCCGTGGGCGCCAAGATCCCGAAGGGCGTGCTGCTGTACGGCGCCCCGGGCACCGGCAAGACGCTGCTGGCCCGCGCGGTCGCCGGCGAGGCCGGCGTGCCGTTCTACTCGATCTCCGGCTCCGACTTCGTCGAGATGTTCGTCGGTGTCGGTGCCTCCCGCGTCCGCGACCTGTTCGAGCAGGCCAAGGAGAACGCGCCCGCGATCGTCTTCATCGACGAGATCGACGCCGTCGGCCGGCACCGCGGCACCGGCATGGGCGGCGGCCACGACGAGCGCGAGCAGACCCTCAACCAGCTGCTGGTCGAGATGGACGGCTTCGACGTGCGGGGCGGCGTGATCCTGATCGCGGCCACCAACCGGCCCGACGTGCTCGACCCGGCGCTGCTGCGCCCGGGCCGCTTCGACCGGCAGATCCAGGTGGACGCGCCCGACCTGGCCGGCCGCGAGCAGATCCTCAAGGTGCACGCCCGCGGCAAGCCGCTGGCCCAGGACGTCAACCTGACCGCCGTGGCGCGTCGTACGCCCGGCTTCAGCGGCGCCGACCTGGCCAACGTGCTCAACGAGGCCGCGCTGCTCACCGCGCGCACCAACCAGAAGATGCTCACGATGGAGACCCTCGACGAGGCCATCGACCGGGTGATCGCGGGTCCGCAGCGGCGCACCCGCCTGATGAGCGAGAAGGAGCGGCTCATCACCGCCTACCACGAGGGCGGCCACGCCCTGGTCGCGGCGGCGCTGCCGGGCAACGACCCGGTGCACAAGGTGACGATCCTGCCGCGCGGCCGGGCGCTGGGCTACACCATGGTGCTGCCGGACTCCGACAAGTACTCCCAGCCGCGCTCGCAGATGCTCGACCAGCTCGCCTACATGCTGGGCGGCAGGGCGGCGGAGGAGATGGTGTTCCACGACCCGACCACCGGCGCCGGCAACGACATCGAGAAGGCCACGGCCGTGGCCCGCGCGATGGTCACCCAGTACGGCATGACCGAGCGGCTGGGCGCGATCAAGCTGGGTGACGGAAACGCCGAGCCGTTCCTGGGCCGCGACATCGGCCACGCCCGGAACTACTCCGAGGAGGTCGCCGGGATCGTCGACGAGGAGACCAAGAAGCTCCTCACGACGGCGCACCAGGAGGCCTTCGACATCCTCGAGGAGAACCGCGACGTCCTCGACTCGCTGGTCCTCGAGCTGCTCGACAAGGAGACCCTCGACAAGGCGGCGATCGCGAAGGTCTTCGAGCCGCTCCGGCGGCGCCCCGAGCGGCCGGCGTGGACCGGCTCGCCCGACCGGCGTCCGTCCACCATCCCGGCTGTGGAGATCCCCGAGGAGATTCGCTCCCGCGCCGCCAGCAACGGGTTCGTACCCACGACGACCGGCCTCAACGGCTCCACGCCGAGCTCGGACCCGGACTCCGACTCGAGCGAGGGCGAGGGTGGCGTGGTGGTCACTCCGCCGGGCCCCGGTGGCGATGTGCACGGCGCCCCGACGGTCGGTGGCACCGAGCCGCCCACCCCGCCGACCCCCGGCTCCTCCGGCCCGACGTGACCGACCAGGTCCGCGCGCCGGCCGACGTGCCGGCGTTCGACCACGAGCGCGCCGCGGCCGCCGTCCGCGAGCTCCTGATCGCGATCGGCGAGGACCCCGAGCGTGAGGGGCTGCGCGACACCCCGTCCCGGGTGGCCCGCGCCTACGAAGAGCTCACCAGCGGGCTGCGCCAGGCGCCCGAGGACGTGCTGACCACGGTCTTCGACATCGGCCATGACGAGATGGTGCTGGTCCGGGACATCGAGCTCTGGTCGATGTGCGAGCACCACCTGGTGCCGTTCACCGGGGTCGCCCACGTCGGCTACATCCCGTCCGAGAGCGGCCGGATCACCGGCCTGTCCAAGCTGGCCAGGCTGGTCGACGTCTACGCCAAGAGGCCGCAGGTCCAGGAGCGGCTGACCACCCAGGTCGCCGACGCGCTGATGCGCCTCCTCGAGGCCCGCGGCGTCATTGTCGTGATCGAGGCCGAGCACCTCTGCATGACCATGCGCGGCGTCAAGAAGGCCGGTGCCCGCACCATCACGTCCGCCGTCCGCGGCCAGTTCCGCAACAACGCCACCACCCGCGCCGAGGCGATGGCGCTGATCCACCGCAACGGCTGATCGGAGCCCTGCGAGGAACGAGGGCGGGTCCGACGGAGCGAAGCTCGAAACCTCCGCCGCCGAGGCTGGAACCCCGGCCACGCACACTAGGGGTTTCGAGACGGGCGTATAACGCCCTCCTCAACCACCGGTGAGCAGGTTTCCCCTTCCTCCAAGACGCCGTCAGGTGCGGTGCGCTTGGCTGAGCGCATGACGACGTTGTACGACGCGATCGGTGGGGGCGAGGCGGTGCTGGCAGTGGCGCACGCGTGGCACGAGCGGGTGCTCGCGGATCCGGTGGTCAGCCACGCGTTCTCCCACGGCTTCCGGGACGACCACACCGAGCGGCTGGCGGCGTACTGGGCCGAGGTGCTGGGCGGACCGGCGACGTACTCCAAGACCATGGGCGACGAGGCGCTCGTGGTCCGGCTGCACACCGGCAACGGTCCGCACGACGAGATGGACCGGCGCGCGGTGGACTGCTTCGCGGACGCGCTCCGGGACGTCGGGGTGCCGGACGCCCACCACGAGGTGCTGGTCGGCTGGTTCCGCGACGCGAACCAGTACGTCAACCACCAGTTCGCGTCGCCCGACGTCGTGCCCGAGGGTTTGTCGATGCCGGTCGTGGGTGGGTCACTCGACGGGACAGCGGATCAGAACTCGTAGCCCAGGTCCGCGATCGGGGTCGCGAACAGCTCGGCCACCCGATCTCGAGAGGTGTCGTCGTAGTAGGAGCGGTACGACGGGGCGCGGGGCCGGGTGCCGGCCTTGGCGTGCGGGAGGTCCGGGGTGCCGGGCAGCTCGAGCTCCGTCCAGACGGCGGCCAGGTCCGAGGCCAACGACTCGTACCTCAGCACCCGGTCGACGGCGACCTCGCCCTTGATGCGGTAGATGCGCTGGTTCTTGGTCGCGAACGTCTCGATCGCCTCCGAGGCGACGTACTCACCGAATGCCTGCAGGGCCGCGCCGGGCTCGGCGTCCCGGTTTCGCCAGTGGTAGAGCGAGACCACGGCGTCCCACGGGTTCCGCTCGATGGCGAAGGAGAGGTAGGACTCGAACTTCTTGCGCCCCAGCATCTTGCGCACCATCGAGACCGGCATGTGGTTGAACGCCTTGCGCTCGAGGTTCGGCGGGGACTCGTAGTGCTGCGGGCCGCGGCCACCGTTGGCCCGGCGCAGCACCTCGTCGGCGTCCGCGACCGGCGTGATCACGTCGTCCTCCCCGCAGACCCTGGACAAGGAGATCTCCACGCTGGTCCCGGCGGTCTTGCGGGTCTTCATGAACACGAAGCCGTGCTCGTGGGAGACGATCACGCCTCCAACCGTAGGCTGCCAGCGCCATGACTGATCAGACGGTGGTCCTCGTGACGGGCTCGATGCGCAGCGGCACGAGCTCGCTGGCCGGGAGCCTCAAGCACCTCGGCTGGCACGTGCCGCAGCCGGAGGTGCCGCCCTCCGAGCGCAACGCCAAGGGCCATTTCGAGCCGCGCTGGGTGATCGAGTTCCACAAGCGGCTGATGCGCCGCTCCCTGGTGCGGCCCAGTGACGGCAGCCCGCGGGCCGAGGAGCGAGTGAGCAAGCTGCTCGAGGACGGCGCGGTCGAGGCCGAGCTCCGCGACTGGCTCAGCGCGCAGCCGGAACCGAACGTCGTCATCAAGGACCCGCATGCCGCGTGGGTGCTGCCGCTCTGGCGCCGCGCCGCCGAGACGGCCGGCCGCGACCTCCGGATCCTCACCGCGCTGCGCCACCCGGCCGCGGTGGTCGGCTCGCAGGACCGCACCTGGGGCGAGGGGCGGCGTACCGACGCCGAGCGCCGGGTCAAGGAGACCTCCAACACCGCGGCGTGGCTGAACGTCGCACTGGTCACCGAGGCGGGTTCGCGCGGTGCCCGGCGCGCGTTCGTCCGGTACGACGACCTCCTGGCGGACTGGCGGACCGCCCTCAAGCGGGTCTCGGACCAGCTCGACCTGGGCCTGCCCCTCGACGAGGACCGCGGGCTCGACGCCTTCCTCGATCCCGGGATGCGCCGCTCGCAGCTGACCTGGGACGACATCGTGCTGCCGGAGTGGCTGCGCGACCTGGCCGAGGACGCCTGGCAGCAGCTGGGCGGGCTGGTCCTCGACCCCGAGGACCAGCCTGCGGGCACCCGGATGGACGAGCTCCGGGCGGCCTACGACGCGCGCTACGCCGAGGCGGTAGCGGTCTCGCTCGACGAGGCCCGGCACCGCGAGCGCCGCGGCACGGCGGCCGGGGCGGCCAAGCTCCGCGGCCGGCTCAAGGCCGAGCGGGCCCGGCGCAAGGAGGCCGAGGCCGGGCTGGAGGGCGACACCGGACCGCTGGCCCGGCTGTTCCGGGGTCGCGACCGATGATGGCCTCGGACGGGAAGCGCGTCCTTTTCGTCCACGTCCAGAAGACCGGTGGCCAGAGCGTCGAGCACGTCCTGCGCCGGCACCTGCCCGACGTTCGCAAGGTGACGGGGCTCCCCGGCGCCAAGCACGCGACGTACGGCGCGGCCCTGCACGCCCATCCCGAGCTGGCCGGCTACTGGTCCTTCGGCTTCGTGCGCAACCCGTGGGCGCGGCTGTGGTCGTGGTACCAGATGATCGAGCGCCGCCAGGCCGCCGCCGAGCGCGGCAACGCATGGGTGGCCACCCGCATCGAGCGAAACGACTTCTGGTCCGGCGTCCTCGAGCACTGCCCCGACTTCGAGAGCTTCGTGATGGAGGGCACCCAGCGGTTCGACCGGCTGCGGCGGCCCCAGCTCGACTACCTTCGCGTCGGCGAGCGACAGGTCGACTTCATCGGCCGGACGGAGACCCTCGCCGAGGACGTCACGACGGTCGGCGAACGGCTCGGCTTCGATCCCGAGCTCGACCAGCGCAACGCCGGCGGCGGCAGTGACTTCCGGCGCCACTTCACCCCCGCGATGCGGCAGCGGGTGGCGGACCTCTTCGAGACCGACCTGCGTGCATTCGGCTATGCCTTCGACTGAGCCGGCGAACGACCGGCCCGCCGTGCTGGTCGAGCTCGACCGACGGCTCGGCCACCAGCCGAGCCCCCGGGTCGCGGTCCTGGTCGATGGCAGGGTGCGCCCGGCCGTGGCCGCGATCGAGGCGTGGCGGCCGGGCTGCGTCGTCCGGTTCGACGTCCGGGACGACTCGCCACGGCTGCACGTCCGCCTGGCCGCACATGGCCGGTACGACGCGGTGGTCGACCTGGTGCCCCGCGGCGGTGCCGGGCGGCTGGAGCGGTTGCTCCCGCACGTCCGGCCGGGCGGCGTCTGGCTGCGACGCACCGGAGCCGCTCCGGACGCAGTCGAGGCCGTCACCGCTGAGGACGACGCGGACGCGATCGTCGGCGACGCCGAGGCGGCCGACCTGCTCGCGCTCGATCCGGGCCGGGGCACGGTGCTCGATGTGCTGCCGGGCGCGACCTGGCCGGTTCGCGGAAGGCTCCACACCAGCGGCCCGATGCCGGCCAACCCCACCCCCGAGCAGTACGACGCCCCGCCGATGTTCCTGCGCGAGTACCGCGACGTGGTCTGCCTGCCCAGGCAGGTCGTCGTCGGCGGCAACGTCGTCCTGCCCGAGAGCTTCACCACCGTCGAGGAGCACCGCCAGCGCAACGTGGCCCTCGACAAGCTGAGCCCCGACTTCGCCCGCTCTCCCATTCCGGGCGCGGACCCGGTGCCGCTGCCGGGCCGCTGGTTCCACTTCGACAACCACCTCGGATGGCACTTCGGCCACGCCGTGACCGAGCAGGTCTCACACCTGTGGGGCTGGCAGCGGGTGCGAGCCGAGGACCCGTCGGTCCGGGCGCTGGTCTTCGCCGGCTCCGGGGAGCTGGCACCGTGGCAGCGCGACCTGTTCGCCGCCGGCGGCGTACCCCCGGACGCGGTGCACGTCGCCACCGATCCGGTCCGGGTGGAGCGGCTGGTCGGCTGCACGCCGATGTTCAGCCGCCCGGCGTACGTCCACCCCGCCATGCTGGAGACCTACGACGCGATCAGCGCCGCTCTCTCGGCGCGGGCCGGCGAGGGGCCGTGGCCGCGCCGGGTCTTCTTCGGCCGCCGGGGCACGAAGCGGACCTGCGTCAACGGCGCCGAGCTCGAGGCCGAGTTCACCGCCGCCGGGTTCGAGATCGTGTTCCCGGAGGACCACCCGCTGCCCGACCAGGTCGAGCTGGTCCGGCGGGCAGAGGTGCTCGCGGGCTACGCCGGGAGCGCGATGTTCCACGTCGCCCTTGCCGGAGCGCCGAAGCACGTGGTCCTGGTGGTCTCCGAGTCCTACCCGGCGCACAACGAGTACCTCATGTCGATGCTGCTCGGTCACCGCCTCGACGTGGTGGTGTGCGAGCCGCTGGTGCCGCGGGTCGACGGGCAGTTCACCCGCGAGAGCTTCCACTCCGACTTCCGCTACCGCCCGGAACGCGAGGGTGTCTTCCTGCGCTCGGTGCTGACGGACTAGGACACTAGGGTTCCTGCGGTGCGGATCATCCTCCACGCGGGACTGCACAAGTCCGGCACGACGTCGCTCCAGGCGAGCTGGAACGCGGCGTACGCCGACCATCCCGACGTCTGGTACCCGCGCCGCGGGGACGGCGGGCCGCCGGGCCACCACGACCTGGTCCGTCCGCTGCTGACCGCGTTCACCGAGGGCCGGGACGTCGACCTGGTCGCGGCCGGCGTCGCGTGGTCGCTGCGCCCCAAGCGCGGGGAGTCGCTGGACGACGTCATCGCCGCTGCGCGGGAGCGCGGGGTCGGGACGCTCCTGCTCTCCAGCGAGGACCTCGACCGTGCGCGCCAGTCAGATCGGGAGACGCTGGCCAAGGTGCTCGGCGGCGAGGAGGTCACGCTGCTCCTGACGGCGACCCGCCCGGCACACCGCTGGTGCTCGGGATGGCAGACGCTGGTCAAGCACGGCCTGGCGCAGTACCCGCGCGACGCCGAGCCCCTCCTCCTCGACTTCGCGGCGCTTCGGCCCGGGCGGCTCTCCGAGCTGCTCGACCTGGTCCCGGCAGCTCGTCGCGTCGTCCGGCTGGTCCGCAGCTCGCCACCCGAGCCCGACCTCGCCGCCGACGTCGCCGAGGCGCTCGGCCTCCCCGACCACGAGCTGGCTGCCGGGCGTCCCCTGCAGAACGCCTCGCTCGGGACCGACACGGAGGTCGTGCTGCGGATCAACCGCGCCGACCTCGCGCTCGGCACCAGCCGGGACGGCAAGCGGCTCCTGGCCGAGCTGCGCGGCGACGGCTTCAGCTACCGCGAGGACCCGGGGCTGGCCGAGCGCTACGCCCTGACCGACGCGCACACCGACGGTGCGGCGGCCGAGGCCGCGTGGTTGGCCTCTCCCGGGGACGGGGTCGAGGTGCTCGACCCGCACGGCCTGCTGACGGACTGGTCCGACCCGACCGTTCCGGAGTGGTACGCCGAGATCAGCCGCCGCGAGGCCGTGGTCCCCGCCCTGGATCCGCGCGAGGACCGCGAGACGCAGCTGTGGCGGGTCCGCCAGGAACGGGCGGCCTACCAGCGCCGGCTGCAGCGCGTGCAGGGACGCCCGTGACCGGCCTCCCGGTCGTCATGGGCGTCGTCAACGTCACGCCGGACTCGTTCAGCGACGGCGGGCTGTACGCCGACGCGGCCAGCGCCATCGCGCACGGGCGCAGCCTGCTGGCCGATGGCGCCGACATCCTCGACGTCGGCGGCGAGTCCACCCGCCCCGGCGCCACCCGCCCGCTGGTCGGGGAGGAGCTGGACCGGGTCGTGCCGGTGATCACCGCGCTGGCCGGGGACGGTGCGACGGTCTCGGTGGACACGATGCGCCACGAGGTCGCCGCGGCGGCGCTGGCCGCCGGCGCGAGCATCGTCAACGACGTCTCGGGCGGCCTGGCCGACCCGGAGATCCTGCGCGTCGTGGCCGCCGCCGGCGCGACGTACGTCGCGATGCACTGGCGTGCCCACGCCGACCACATGACCGACTTCGCGACCTACGACAAGCGGGGCGGGGTGGTCGCCGCGGTGCGCGACGAGCTGGCGGAACGGGTCGAGGCTGCGCTGGCCGCCGGGATCGCGCCCGAGCGGCTGGTCCTCGACCCAGGGCTGGGGTTCGCCAAGCACGGCGCGCACAACTGGCAGCTGCTGGCCGACCTGGGACCGGTCAAGGAGCTCGGCTACCCGCTCCTGGTCGGCGCCAGCCGCAAGTCCTTCCTCGGCACCCTGCTGGCCGACGCCGACGGCAACCCCCGCCCGGTCGACGGCCGCGAGGACGCCACCACCGCGCTCAGTGTGGTCCTTGCCCGGGAGGGGGTGTGGGGGCTCCGGGTGCACGACGTACGCTCCACCCGCGACGCCCTGCGAGTGCTGGAAGCGCTCGAGACCGCTCGGGAGGAGGGCGACCATGTCTGACCAGCTCGCCCTGACCGGGCTGGAGTGCTGGGGCCACCACGGCGTGTTCGAGCACGAACGACGCGAGGGCCAGCGGTTCCTGATCGACCTCGTCCTGGGCGTGGACACCGACGCCGCGGCGGCGACCGACGACTTGTCAGCGACGGTCGACTACGGAAGTCTCGCGCTGTCGGTGAAAGCCGCCGTCGAGAAGGATCCGGTCGACCTGATCGAGACGCTCGCCCACCGGATCGCGGAGGTCTGCCTCTTGGACAGCCGTGTTGAATGGGTGCGCGTGACGGTCCACAAGCCGGATGCGCCCATCGACGCGACGTTCTCGGACGTCGCCCTGACGATCTCCCGGCCGAAGACCCAGGAGGGCCGCCCGTGACCGAGACCCCCAACCCGAACATCATCGACGCCGACACTCTGACGGGCGAGATGCGCCCGATCCGTCGGGCGGTGCTGTCGTTGGGCTCCAACCTCGGCGAGCGGATGGACTACCTCCAGGGCGCGGTCCGCGCCCTGGCCGACACGCCCGACGTGTGGGTCACCGGCGTCTCGCCGGTCTACGAGACCGAGCCGGTGGACGCTCCGGACGGATCGGACATGTTCCTCAACGCCGTCGTGCTGGCCGACACCACGCTCGCCGCATCGCGACTGCTCGACCGCGCGCTCGCCATCGAGGACGCCTTCGACCGGGAGCGCAGCGACGTCCAGAACGCCCCGCGCACCCTGGACGTCGACCTGATCGTGGTCGGCGACCGGCGTGCCGACGACGACCAGCTCCGGCTGCCGCACCCCCGCGCCGCGGAGCGGGCCTTCGTGCTCCGCCCCTGGCTCGACGTGGACCCCCAGGCGGAGTTCCCCGACATGGGTCCGGTGGCCGACCTGCTCACCGCGGTCGGCGAGGGCGGGATCTCCCGCCGCGACGACCTGGTCCTCGAGCTCGAGTGATCACCCCACGCAACCGCACGGGCGGGGCGCTCCGCGCGGAAGACGTGCGCTTCCGCGGGCTGTGCCAGCCAAGAGCAACCACCCGCTTGCTGGCGCAAGACGAAAAGCCTTGACCCGCGAGGGGGGCCAGTTCCCCCTCGGACCCGACGACGAGGACGAGCCCCCGGAGCCCGAGGGGACGCTGCGTCCGCTGTCCTACGCCGTCGTGACCGGCTGGGCGGGTGCCGGGCTGGTGCTGGGCTGGCTCTGGCACCCGGTCTCCGAGCGGCTCGCCGGCACCGCGCCCGTCATCTCGTGGGCCCAGCCGGCCGCGCTCTGGCTGGTGGCGGTGGCGATCGGGATCACCTGGTGGCACACCTACCGGACGGTCCAGGTGCGCCGGGAGCGGCTGGAGCCGCACCAGGCCGTGAACCGGCTGGTGCTCGGCCGGGCCGGTGCCCTGGTGGGCGCGCTGGTCGCCGGCGGGTACGCCGGCTACGCCGTCAGCTGGATCGGCGACCCCGCCGAGCTGGCCGGGCAGCGCATCCTCCGGTGCGCCGTGGCCGTGGTCGCGGGCGTCCTGACCGTCGTCGGAGCGCTCCTCCTCGAACGAGCGTGTCGCGTCCGTAAGCCCCCCGACAGCCCATAGCCTGCTACGCATGGCTTCCCCATCTGCAACACAGGCCACACGGAGACGTCAGCGGTCCATCCGCGTGACGACCTCCGTGGGCCTGATCGTGCTCGCTGCCCTGGTCGTCGCAGGTGCAGCCCTGAGCGGCTCGTGGCTCCTGGTCACCATCGCCGCAGGGCTCGGTGTCGCCCTCGGCGCCGCGGCCACCCGCATCACCCACACCGAGCTGGTCGAGTCCAGGGTCGCGGCCGCTCGCGACCGCGCCTTGCAGGCCACGGCCTACAACGAGCTCACCGAGGTGCGCACCGCCGAGCACGCGACGTACGTCGCGGACGTGCGCACCCGGCTCACCCAGAAGGAGCAGGCACTCGACGAGCTCGAGCTGGCCCTGTCGCTCTCCCAGCGTCGGGCCGCCACCTCCACCCGGAAGCGCAACGCGGAGGGCCGCCGGGCCGCCGGCCTCCAGGTCCGGCTCTCCGGCGCCGAGGAGCGGGCCGCGATGGCCCAGCTCCGCGTCGTCGAGCTCGAGCAGGAGGTGCTCGCCCTGCGCGCCGAGCTCGACACCGTCACCACCGCCTGGCATGCCGCGGAGAACGTGCGCCGGCACGCCTGAGGGCGCCCTCGCACCACATGTAACTCCGTGTTCGGTCGACCAGGTCGGTGTTCAAACACCCACCAACTCGCCCGAACACGGAGGTACATGCATTTCTCGCTGCGGCAGGATGACCGGTTGTGATCCCCGAGGAGAGCCGGTTCGAGCCCGACCCGGAGGAGCTGGTCGAGCCGCCGGACGGGCTGCCCGAGGGTTGGCGGGTCGGTACGCCGGACCCCGACGACCCCCGCGACGTACGCCGGCTCACCGAGCTGCTGCGCGCCCACGAGCGCGAGGGACGCGGCTGGGCGGGGGCGGGCAAGGATGACGTGCTGGTCGAGGTGTCCGACCACGGGCTGCGCACCCGGCAGAACGTCGTCGTCCGCGACGAGACCGGCCTGGCCCGGGCGTGGGGGAGCGTGCACGACCGTGCCACCGGCCGGATGCTGTTCCTGCACGTGGTGGAGCGGGGCCTCGCCGAGCCGGTCGGCCGGGCCTGCTCCGACCTGCTCATCGAGTGGGCGGTCGGCCAGGCGAAGGCGGTCGGCGCCGGTCGCGGCCTCGACGTGCAGCAGATCGACACCGGGGCCTTCGCCGACGACGAGCGGCAGCAGCGTTGGCTGGCCGCGTCCGGGTTCGCGAAGGTTCGCACCTGGTGGCAGATGAGGCGGCCGGTCACCCCGGACGAGGCCGCGCTGGTCGACGACCCGGCGCGCTGGGAGCGGGACGGTGTGGTGGTCCGGCTGGTGGACTGCGAGGACGACGCCGGCAAGCCCGTCGACGCCGACCTGCGCGCCGTCCACGACGTGCTCGAGGCGGCGTTCACCGACCACTTCAACTCCAAGCCGGAGACCTTCGACGAGTTCCTGTTCCGGCTCCGTCAGGACCCCGGCCACCGCTGGGACCACTGGTGGCTGGCCGAGGTCGACGGGCGTCCCGCGGGTGCGCTGGTCGGGACCGAGTCCGGCACCGGGTCCTACGTCGCCTACATCGGCGTCGTCGAGCTGGCCCGCGGCCGCGGCGTCGCGAAGGGCCTGCTGCGGACGGTGATCGCGGATGCCGCGGCGCGCGGCCGCGACCACGTCGGCCTGGAAGTGGACGCCGACTCCCCGACCGGCGCGGACCGGCTCTACCGCGGCATGGGCTGGGAGACGTCGTACGTCACCGAGTCGTGGCACCGCGACGTACCCGTCCCGTGATCGCCTGCACGTGGTGGGGCCACTCCACCGCGACCGTCGAGCTCGGCGGGACCCGGGTCGCCACCGACCCGCTGCTGGTCGACCGGCTCTTCCACCTGGTGCGGTACGGCGCCACCCCGGCCGCCGCGGCCGCCGACGCCGATCTGGTGCTGGTCTCACACCTGCACCACGACCACTGCCACCTGCCGTCGCTGGCGCGCTACGGGCCGGACGTCCCGATCGTGGTGCCGGCCGGTTCCGAGCACCTGCTGCGGAGGCTGGCGGGTGACCGACTTGTCCCGGTGCGGCCGGGGGACGTGGTCGAGCGGGCCGGGGTGAGGGTCGAGGTGCTGTTCGCCTCCCACGACGGTCGCCGGCACCCGCTCGCACGCACCGACCCGCCCGCGCTGGGCTTCCGGTTCGGGAACGACGCGGGTTCGTGCTGGTACCCCGGCGACACCGAGCTGCGTGACGACCTGGCCGCCGTGGACCCGGTCGACCTGGCACTGGCGCCGGTCGGCGGCTGGGGACCGACCCTGGAGACCGGACACCTCGACCCGGACGAGGCGGCGACGGCGGTGCTCCGGGTCGGCGCGCGCTGGGCGGTCCCGGTGCACTGGGGCACCTTCTGGCCCGCCGGGCTGCAGTACGTCGCGCGCGCCAACCACGAGCGTCTGTTCACCACCCCGGGGTCCCGGTTCGCGCAGGCGCTCGCAAGCTCCGGTGTCGAGGCCTTGGTGCTGGCGCCGGGCGAGCGCG
>JAWWPK010000381.1:0-2917 GCA_033854925.1 Nocardioidaceae bacterium
CGGACTCGATCGCCGCCTTGATCGCCGCGGGGGTGTAGCCGCCACCTCGCGTGATCGTCCCGGTGGTCACCGGGCCGAACGTCAAGGTGTAGGAGTCGGTCCCGTCAAAGCCGGTGAACGCGGCCGAGTCGACCTCGTTGACGTTGCCCAGGGCGGAGTTGATGTAGCTCCCGATCTCGGTCTGGCTGCGCTCCGAGAAGTACGGGTCGGAGTGCGGCTGCAGGTTGTCCTGCTGGCAGATGCCGGCGTAGGCCATCACCGAGGTGCCCGAGCCCGGCTCGACCGACGTGCCCGCGTTGCGGTTCCCGCCGGAGCAGTTGAGCTGGGTGCCGTTGAAGGTGTGGTTGCCGGCGAACTGGTGGCCCATCTCGTGCGCCACGTAGTCGATGGCGTAGAAGTCACCGATCGGGGTCGGAAGGCCGGTGCAGCCCTGGGCCTTGCTGTTGCCGCCGACGACACCGAGCGAGGCGACGCCGCCGCCGTTGATACCCAGGCCGAGGTGGCCGATGTCGAAGTTGGCGGCGCCGATGAGCTGTCCGATGACCAGACGGGTGCGAGCCAGGTTCGGCGACGTGCAGCCGTTGGCCAGGATCGGCGTCTGTGCGGTGGTGGTCGGGGGCGTCGCCACCAGCTCGAAACACCGTTGGACGCCGCAAGGACCGTTGGGCTGGTTTGCCTTGGCGTCGGTGTTGAGGTTGAGCTTGTCGGTGTCGTTGATGAGCACCATCCGCACGCCGAGGTCGTCCTCGTAGACCTCGTTGACCCGGTTCATCAGCGTGGTCTTGGCAGCCAGGACCGCCGCGTTGGAGGCTGGGTCCTGGGTGCCGTCGTTGAGGCCGGGCGCCACGAACTGGGCGTACGACGGGTCGGTGAGGAGCGCAAGCCGGTAGGTCCGCTGCTTGGCCAGACCGTCCGGTCCCTCGCCGATCCCTTGGCTCTTGACGTGGCTGATCTCCTGGTCGGAGAGCTCCGGCTCGACGAGACCCCGCTCGGGTTCTGGGAGGCTCTGCCCGAAGTACGAGAGGTAGAGGCTGCCGTCGTTCAGGTAGGCGGGATCCACGTACCACGACGGGTGGTCACCGCGGACCGACGCGTGGAAGCCGAACGGGCTGATGTCGAGACGGATGCTGTCCGCGAAGCCCACCGCATGGCCGGCATAGGTCTTGATCTCGGGGTGCGCCGCCGCAAGGCGGTCCTCCATCACTGGGGACTCGACCACGTCGAAGCTCACCAGCTCGCCGGTGGGCGCTGGCACTGTGATCCGGACCCCGCGAGCGGATGCCTGGCGGCTCCCCTCGACCGGGGCGCCCTTGAGGACGTCCGCCAGCGCCCGGAGATTGAGCTTGTACGCGCCGTAGCTGCTGGGGTTGACCGTCCTCACGTTGCCGCTGTGCACGGACTGCGGGCGCGCGCTGGTCGCGGACCAGATGGAGGATGGGCCGACCGCCGAGGAAACCTTGGGCGCCGCGGCGGTGGAGGGTGACGAGAGGAGTACGGCCGGGACCACGGTAACGACGAGCGTCGCAGCTGCGACGACCGCGCTGCCCCGTGACCCCCGGCGGGCGCGAGCCCGACGAGAAGTGCTCAGCACAAGGAATCCTTCTTGGGGGTGTTTTCCGAGAACGAACCGGAACACGCGCAACCTACGTCGCGGGCGGGCCAGGGGCCATCCCCCAGGTAGGCCAGTTTTGTCCAACGATCTTGCGGCGACCTCGGCGTCGGACGGCAAACCTTCTTAGGAATGGTCGTTTCGAGTCGTATCTGGACGGAGTGGGTCGGCTCCTCTCCGGTCATGACCGACCTGCTGCTGCCTGCCGTGGACGGTCTCGGGACCCCGCTGTACGCACCCTCACCCATCCGCATCCCGGCCCCGGCCGCCAGGCCCACGCCCTACCTCGACTTCGACGTGCCGTACGCCGTGGCGACGTACCGCCGGCTCGACGCGGCGCTGCCCGGCACCGCGCTGCACTACGCCGTCAAGGCCAACCCGGACCCGACCCTCCTGTCGGCCCTGGCCGCGGCCGGCTGCCGGTTCGACGTGGCCAGCCCGGCCGAGGTCACCGCCGCCCTGATGGCCGGCGCCGCTCCGAGCGACCTCGTCTACTCCAACCCGGTCAAGCGGCGCGAGGACATCCGGTTCGCCGCCCGGCTCGGCGTGGACCTGTTCGTCGTCGACTCCCCTGGCGAGGTCGCCAAGGTCGCAGAGGCCGCGCCCGGCAGCGGCGTCCTGTGCCGGCTGGTCACCTCGGGCGAGGGGTCGGACTGGCCGCTGTCGCGCAAGTACGGCTGCTCGACCGGCGAGGCGGTCGCGATCCTGCGGGACGCGGCTCGGCTCGGCCTGCGCCCCGACGGCATCTCCTTCCACGTCGGCTCCCAGCAGCGCGACCCCGAGGCCTGGGCCGGACCGATCAGCGCGTCCGCCACGGCCTTCGAGGCGCTCCGCGCGGACGGGCTCGACCCGTGGCTGCTCGACCTGGGCGGCGGCTTCCCCGCCCGGCTCGACGAAGGCTGTCTGCCTCCGGAGGCGTACGGCGGCGCGATCGAGCGGCACCTGGCCAGTGCCTTCGGCGACCGCCGGCCCACCACGATCGCCGAGCCCGGCCGCGGGATCGCTGCGGACGCCGGCGTCCTGGTCACCACCGTGGTCGGCGTCCTGCACCGCGCCGGCACCCGCTGGGTCTTTCTCGACGCCGGCGTCTTCACCGGACTCGTGGAGACCCTCGACGAGGCGATCCGCTACCCCCTCGCCACCGACGTCCCCGGCCCGACCGGTCCGTGCGTGCTCTCCGGCCCGACCTGCGACAGCGCGGACGTGCTCTACCAGGACGCCATGGTCGAGCTGCCGCTGGCGCTGGATGAGGGCGACCAGGTGCGGTTCCACTGCGCCGGGGTCTACACGGCGACGTACTCGACGGTG
>JAWWPK010000382.1:0-12430 GCA_033854925.1 Nocardioidaceae bacterium
CGAGCTCTGAGGCGCTACATCCCGGCCAGGACGTGGGTGGCGAAGGTCTGGAGGTCGTCCACCGTGTAGGGGTGACCCTGCACGGTGATCGAGAAGTTCAGCCCGTTCTGGCCCTTGACCAGGATCAGGCCGGAGACCACCGCGTCGCTGCTGCTCGACACCACGTAGGCCCAGCCGCGGTCGGCGCCGATGATCTGAATCGCGCCGGGCAGCCCCTCGTAGTTGTTGGACGATGCGGGCATGTCCTGGTCCGCGCGGGTGGTCGCCTGGATGACCATGGTCATGTCCCCGCCGACGTAGTAGCAGTCCTTGGCGTTGGGGTCGCCGAAGCTCGACGGCTGGCTCAACGCCTGGCCGGCGCTGGCGCCCCCGAAGTCAGCCTTGATGAGCTCGGGTGTGACGACGGCGCACGAGTCGAGTGCGCCGCCCGAAGCCTGGGTCGGCACGTCCGTCGGTACCTCGGTGGGCAGGTCCGTCGGCAGGTCTGTCGGCAGGTTGGTCGGCAGGCAGGCCGCGAGGTCGCTCGGCACCTCGGTCGGGTTCGTCGGGAGGTCGGTGGGCAGCGCCGAACCGAGGCACGAGGGGAGCCCGGTGGGCAGGTCCGTCGGCAGGTCGGTCGGCGCCGCCGAGGAGCTCGACTTCGCGCCGGCCTTCGCGCCGGCGTCGTTACCGCCGCAGCCGGTCAGCGGGACGAGCAGCAGGAGCACCGTGCCGGCAGTGGCGAGCAAACGTCTCATGCGTCGATCACAGCAGGCCGTGGCGGCGCGGGCCATGACCCGTCCGCGTCATTCGTGTGGGCAGGACGCCCTCACGACACCGGGGTGGCCGCCAGCTCGTCCTCGGGTGCGGGGGCCAGGTAGGCGTGGACCAGGGGTACGACGGACGCGCCTTCGCCACTGGCCGCGGCCACCCGCTTCATCGATCCCGAGCGGATGTCACCTGCCGCGAAGACGCCCGGCACGGTGGTCGCCAGGTTGGCCGGCGGCAGTCCGTCGACCCACTGGTCGCGCGGAACGTCGCGGCCGGTGAGCACGAAGCTGTTCTTGTCGCGGGCCAGCTCCGATGGCAGCCAGTCGCAGCGTGGCTCTGCCCCGAGCAGAAGGAACAGCCCGCGCGCCTGCTTGGTGGTCCGTTCGCCGGTGTCGGTGTTCTCCAGGCAGAGCCACTCGAGCTGGGCCTCCCCGCCGCCGTCGATCACGCGGGTGGACGGCAGCACGGAGATCCGGTCGTTGTAGCTGATCTCGTCGATGAGGTACTGCGACATGGTGTCCGCGAGGCCTGGCCGCCGGACGACGATCGTCACCGAGCTGGCGAACCGGGCCAGGTGCAGCGCGGCCTGACCGGCGGAGTTGCCGCCGCCGACCACGACGACGTCGTAGCCCTCCATCTCCCGCGCGGCGGTCATGGCGGCGCCGTAGTTGACCCCGTTGCCGACCATCTCCTCCAGCGGGCGGACCCCGAGCTTGCGGTAGGCGACACCGTTGGAGATCAGCACGGTGCGCGCCCGGACCTCGCCGCCGTCGGTCCGCAACAGGTGCGGCTCCCCGTCTCGACCCGGCTCGAGGGCGATGACCTCCCACCCGAGCAGGAAGTCGGTGCCGAACCGCAGCGCCTGGTTGCGGGCGCGCATCGCGAGCCGCATGCCGGAGATGCCCCGCGGGAAGCCGAGGTAGTTGCGGATCATCGAGCTGGTGCCCGCCTGGCCGCCGACCGCCTCAGCCTCGAGCACGACCACCGTGAGCCCCTCCGATGCGCCGTACACCGCGGCCGCCAGCCCGGCCGGCCCGCCGCCGACCACGGCCAGGTCGACGACGTCGTCGATCTGGGCGCGGGTGCGCTGGTAGATCGACAGCGCGACGTCGCGGACGCTGGTGGCCTGGATCGGCGGTCGGCTGGCGGCGGTCACGACCGGGTAGCGCAGCTCCTCGACCCCGAGCTGCTCGCGGATGCCGTCGAGGTAGTCCTGGATCTCGGGGTCGGCCGGGTCCCAGACCCGGTTCTGCATCCCCATCCGGTCCAGGAAGTCGCGGATCCCGAGGGTGAGCGCGTCGTGGGTCGGCGAGATGACCTTGGCGCTGACCACCTCGGGCTGGGGGACGGTCGACGTCCAGTCGGTCAGCAGCTCGGTCATCGCGTTGTGGAACTCTTCGTCGCGTCGGCCGCGCGGCATGAGCAGGTAGGCGTCGTACTTGCCCTTCGCCATGCCGGCCCGGAGTCCCGGGCCGTCATCGATGAAGTAGTCCCAGTGCGCGGCGACCACCCGGCGCGAGGACGGGCTCACGGCGCGCCACTTGCCGAACGCGTAGAGGACGTTGGGCTCGTCGGGGAGCCGGGAGTCGGTCACGAACATCGCCACCTGGTCGCCGCCATCGCAGATCTCGCGCGCGATGGCCTCGGCCTCGGCGCAGCTCTTGGCGGCCCGCAGCGTGTAGTCGCGTGCGTATCTGCTCTGGAACTCCTCCAGGAGCACGCCGGAGTGGTGCTCGGACACCAGGATGATCGCGGGATCTGCCACGGCATCCAGCCTAGTTTGGCCTGGGGAAAGCCGCTGTTGAGAGGATGCGCGGGTGCGGATCCGCCTCGACGTCGCCTACGACGGCACCGGCTTCCACGGCTGGGCCGCGCAGCCGGGGCTGCGGACGGTGGAGGGCGAGCTGGCTGGGGCCGTGGCGACGGTGCTCCGGCTGTCGTACGTCGAGCTGACGTGCGCTGGCCGCACCGACAGCGGCGTGCACGCGCGCGGACAGGTCGTGCACGCCGACCTCGACGCACTGCCCGACGGGCCCGAGCGGCTAGGCCGCCGGCTCAACGGCATACTCGGCCACGACGTGCGCGTGCACCGCGCGATCGAGGCGCCGCCCGGCTTCGACGCGCGGTTCTCGGCGAGCTGGCGGCGCTACGCCTACCGGGTGGCCGACCGGCCCGAGGTCGTGGACCCGCTGCGCCGCGGGCACGTGCTGGCCCGGTCGCGGCCGGTCGACGAGGCGTTGATGAACGCCGCAGCGCTGGCGTTGCTGGGCGAGCACGACTTCGCGTCGTTCTGCAGGCAGCGCGAGGGCGCCACGACGATCCGGACCCTGCTCGACCTGCACTGGGAGCGGGAGCCGGACGGGCTGCTCGTGGCCAACGTGCGAGCCGACGCGTTCTGCCACAGCATGGTGCGCTCGGTGGTCGGCTGCCTGCTCGCGGTAGGCGAGGGCCGCCAGTCGCCCGACTGGGCGGCCGAGGTGCTGGCCGCCCAGCAGCGCGACTCCGCGGTGGCCGTGGCGCCTGCCCACGGGCTCACCCTCGAGGAGGTCAGCTACCCGCCGGACGCCGAGCTGGCTGCCCGCGCCGAGGTCACCAGGACGCGGCGTGGCTGACGACGAGCACTACTTCTCCGCCGACCCGTCGGTGCCGTTCAAGCGCGCACCGGTGACAGCCTCGGTCTGGGGACACTCGCTGACCCTCACCAGCGGGTCGGGGGTCTTCGCGCAGGGTCGGGTCGACATCGGGACCGCTGTGCTGTTCCGCGAGACCTCGCCGCCCTCTGGTGGCCGGGTGCTCGACCTCGGCTGCGGGTGGGGCGTGATCGGGCTGGCCATCGCTGCTGCCGTCCCGGACGCGACCGTGACGGGTGTCGACGTGAACGAGCGAGCGGTGCTGCTGGCCAACGAGAACGCCGTCACGCACGGGCTGGCGGACCGGTTCAAGGCTGTTGTTCCCGACGGCGTACCGCCGGAGACGACGTACGACGAGCTGTGGTCGAACCCGCCGATCCGGATCGGGAAGGCGGCGCTGCACGAGCTGCTGCTCACCTGGCTGCCCCGGCTGGTGCCGGGCGGCCGCGCGGTGCTGGTGGTCGGCAAGAACCTCGGCGCGGACTCCCTGCAGCGCTGGCTCGGCGAGCAGGGCTATCCGACCGTGCGAATTGCGAGTGCGAAGGGGTTCAGGGTGCTGGAGACTCAGCGCCCGTGATCACTCCGTGGGAGGACCCTGACTGGTTGGCGGAGGCCGTGGCATGGGTCGACGAGCAGCTGGCCGGGCTCGGCCTTGCGCGCACCGGTGTCCCGCAGCAGCCGCACGTGCGGACGTGGGCGACGGCGCTGCGGGTGTCGACCGCGGAGGGGCCCGTGTGGTTCAAGGCGAACACGCCGGCGCTCCGCCACGAGGTGGCGGTCGTCGAGCAGGTGTCCGCGCGGGTGCCCGACCGGGTCCCTCCGCTGCTGGCCAGCGATGTCGGGCGGGGCTGGATGCTGATGGCGGACGCCGGCGAACGGCTGCGTGAGGTGGTAGCCGAGGAGCGGAGCCTGGCCCGCTGGCACGACGTGCTCTCTGGTGCGGCCGACGTGGCGCGGGCCCTGGAGCCCGAGGCCGACCGCCTGGTGGCCGCCGGTGTCCCCGACCTGCGGCTGGCTGGGCGGGCCGACGGCTACGGCGAGCTGGTGCAGCGGATCGACGTCGAGCCGCGGTTCCGGGACGCGGTCGGCCGGGTCCGTGACCTCGTCGACGAGCTGGCGTCGTACGGCGTCCCGGAGACGCTCCAGCACGACGACCTGCACGACGGGCAGGTGTTCGTGAAGGACGGCCGCAACCTGATCCTGGACTGGGGCGACGCGGTGGTCTCGCACCCGTTCTTCACGATGTCGGTGACGCTGGAGGGCGGCGTGGCGTGGGGGCTCGACGACGTGGCCGACTCCGAGGACATCTGGCCGTACGTCGAGAGCTACCTGGCGCGCTACGCCCCGGACCGACCTGAGCTGCGGGGCGCCGTACCGCCGGCGTTGCGGCTGGGCTGGGTGTGTCGGGCGCTCAACAACCCGGAGGTCAGCGGCGAGGAGCACACGCGCACTCGGCTGCGGATGTTCCTCGACGGGAAGCCTGGCTGACGGGCGCTAGCCGGCCAGCTCCAGGCGAACAGTGTTGGGGTAGATCTCCATCCAGAGCGGTGGCCCGGTGGTCGGGACGGTCGAGAGGTAACGGTGTCCGGTCGGGGTGGTGATCTCAATGGTGTGGACAGGCCCGTCGCGCGGCTTCGCGCTCCAGCCGTCGGCTTGCTTGGCGTGGTTGCACGCCTCGCACAGGCCCTCGCCGTTGTGGGCGCTGGTCATCAGGGGCACCTCCGCCGGACCGCTCGCGCTCGCGATGTGCGGCGCGAGGATGCGTTGAACCAGGGTGTCGGCCATGATCGCGCCGCGCGAGCGCGGGTCTCCCAGGGCCTTCCTTCTGTCGGCCTCGTCGAGCAGCGTCTTGTGGACAGCGACGCCGTCCTTGAGGGGCAGAAGCGCGCTGAAGTAGGTCATCGTGTCAGGAGCCGGCCGCAGAGTGGTGTGCCGGTCGCCTTCGGCACGGCGACGCCGTTCGGTCACCGCCCTGTCCTTTCGGCTCCAGATTGACGCGGGTCTTGCCCCACGAAGGACACACGTCACGCTGACTAGTGTGGGGCAGTGACACGTCCCTCGCCGACGCTTCCCGCGGAACTCGATCTCAGCGGTCGAACGGCCCTCGTAACTGGCACAGGCTCCCCGAGCGGCATTGGTTTCGCGACTGCGCGTCTTCTCGGAACTCTCGGCGCCCGCGTCGCCATTACCGCGACTACAGAGCGTGTGCACGAGCGAGCCTCGGAGCTCTCCCAGCTGGGGATCGACACAGTGGGTCTCGTGGTCGATCTGACTGACGAGGCCGCCGTGCGATCTGGTTTTCATCAGGCGCGAACGACACTCGGTCCCGTCGCGATCCTGGTCAACAACGCGGGTATGACCAGCCAGGCACGGCCGGTCTTGGGCGACAACGTCCTGAGCGGGGAGTCCGGCACGATCCTCGACATTCCGTCCGACGCGTGGCGACAGACCCTGATGCGAAACCTGGACACGGCCTACCTGGCCACCCGCGCGGCGCTCCCCGACATGATGTCCGCTCGTTGGGGTCGGGTGGTCATGGTTGCCTCGGTGACAGGCCCGGTGATGGCGATGCGGGCAGAAGCCGCGTACGGCGCGTCCAAGGCAGCCGTTGTGGGCTTGATGCGCGCGGTGGCACTCGACTACGCGGGCCACGGCATCACCTGCAACGCCGTGGCCCCAGGCTGGATCGCCACCGGCAGCCAAACCAGCCACGAGATGAGCCAGGCCCAGACCACGCCCGTCGGCCGTGCCGGGACCCCTGAGGAGGTTGCCACAGCGATCACCACACTTTGCCTACCCGGCGCCGCCTACACCACTGGGCAGCTCTTGGTCATCGACGGCGGGAACTCGATCGCCGAGGAGAGAGTCTGAGGGCTGCCCCGTCCGGAAACACCGCGATCCGCCGGTCATGCGGAAGCGTGGATGAACGCTTGTCACTCGACACCATCGCAGCTCGATTCCCCCAGCCCGGGGTTCCTCTCAACTGCGTCAAACCGCCGCGAGGGCACCATCTGTCTTCGACATCGAGACCTCCGGGCGACTGGTGGACGACCGGCAGGCCGAGCGCGCAGCTCGTTCAGAGCCAGTCTTTGCGTTTGAAGGTGAGGTAGAGAACACCGGAGAGCGCAATGATGAGGAGCGAAGACGTGACGAAGCCCGAATGGTGAGCGAACCCTGGATACGGCAGGTTCTGGCCGTAGAAACCTGTGATCGCGGTGGGCACAGCGATGATCGCCGCCCAGCTCGTGACTTTCTTCGTGATGATGTTGAGACGGTTGCCCTGGATGGTCAGGTTGGTCTCGAGGATGGTGTTCACGAGGTCGCGGAGGCTCTCGGTCCACTCGGTCGCGCGCAGCACGTGGTCGTAGACGTCTTGGTAGTAGGGCATGAGCTCATCGGAGACCAGACCGATGTCGCGTCGCATCATCGTGTTGACGACTTCCCGCATCGGCAGGACCACGCGACGGAGCTGCACCAAGCTCTTGCGGAGCTCGAAGCTACGGCGTTGGACGGCCTGGTCGTGCGGTCGCTCGTCGAACAGGAGGTCTTCCAGCTGTTCGATCTGGTCGTCGAGTGACTCCACTGCTTCGAAGTGTCCATCGACCACGAAGTCCAGCAGGCCGTGAACCAGGGCGCCAACACCGAACTTGGTGAGGTCGGCCTCGTCATCCCACCGGGTCAGCAGCGCGTCGATCGAGAACGCCTCGTCACGCCTTACTGTGACGAGGGCGGTCGAGGTGATGAACGCGGCGATCTCACCAGTGATCAGCCGGCCACTCTCCAGGTCGAGCTTCACCGAGTAGGCGCTGAGGAACTCATGTCCCGAGTAGCGGTCGAACTTGGGTCGCTGTCGACCCTGCTCAGCGTCCTCGACGGCCAGCCTGTGCAGCCCCAGCTCGTTGGCCACCAGCTGCAGATCCTCGAGATCCGGCGCACAAAGATCCACCCACACGACGGCCGACGCCTCCGCCAAGTGCTCGGACACGTCGTCAATCGGGAAGTCCTCATCCGTCAGGACTCCCTCGCGGTAGCAGCGAGTACGTGGCATCCGCCAAGTATCCCTGCATGGGGACGAGCCGTCGCCGCCTTGCCGGCCCGGCTGGGCCGCCGAGAGCTCATGAGCGGAGAGCTCTGACCAATCTTCACCCTCGCCATTGCTCCCCGGAGATGAGCATTCCGCCGCGAGCGTCCCTACTTGTCGCGACGACTACTTGGCGCGGCCCGTCGACGTCGCGGCGACGGCATCGGGTCGAGCGGTCGCGGTCGCCCGCCGTGTCCGCAGTAGTGCGGCACCCATGCCGGCGAAGCCGAGGTCGCGGACGCCAGCGGCGACGAGTTGCGCGCCGTCGGGGAGTCCCTGCGCCGTCGCGACGAGAACAACTCCCACCATCAGAGACAGGCCCGTCCACGCCGGGAGGAGTCGCGTGCGGAGCACCGTGAACCCGAACCCAAGTCCAGCGAGCACCATGATCGCGCCGTGGGCAGTCATCAGCGTGCCCAGGTGGTCGTTGAGGGCCTCGTAGTCCTCAGTGTGATTGACCAGCGCGTAGACCACGGTCCCGGTGAAGACGACGTAGCTGTAGGCATAGGCCGCGGCGCTGACCAGTCCAAGGCGTCCTAGTCGCCGCCGGTGCAAGATTGCGAGCCCGACCACGAACATGGGAATGGCCGCCTCGGCGGCGAGGGTGAGCCACAGCTGGCCCACGGAGAAGCCGCCATGGACGACCTCGACGACATCGGAGAGGAAGTAGAGCGCCGAGAAGACGAGCGCGGTGGTGCCGACGACCGTTGCTCCGGGACCGATCCGTCCCCCGGGCTCGGGCCTAGGTTGCCGGCGGCCGGGTCGGAGCGGTGTGGCAGCGCCGCCGGCGGGACATGGTGATAGTTCGATTGCCTGTGGAGTCATCGCGCGCCTGTTGTTCCCACTGCTGCCGGCAGCCCGACGGGAATGGTGAGGTCGTGTTCTAGCGCCTCGGCGCGGGCCTTGATGCCGCGCAGCATTCTGCGCAGCATCGCGAAGTCGCCGAACTCCATCAGGAGGATCCCCAGAAGTGCCCAGTGTGGGTGCCGCCAGTCGTAGCGCGCGTTGATGCGGGCGACCAGGCGGGTTCCGTGGTCCGTCGGCGTCAGTTGCCATGCCCACGTGCTGTCTGGCGTCGTCCACAGCAGCCAACGGTTGGCATCGAAGGAGTGAACCTTCAGGCTCGAGCGGACGGAGGGTTTCGGTGACATCGGCACCCACTGGCCAACCTCGATGTGTTGGAGCTCGGGCACAATCACGGTTGCGCTGGGATGCATCAGGTTGTCGAGCAGGTCATTGCTGTACCACCCAGCCCGAAGACAGCCGACCTGCACGAGCCACGGCCACACGGCCTGCGGTGGGGCATCGATATTGATCGCCCGCGTCGACTTGTACTGCGCGCCAGGCATCAGGTTGTCACCCGGAAGCCGGGATGCCACTTCGGCCGGTGTCGCCCCCCAACGTAGGTGCCAGCTGCGGTAGAGCGGAGCTGTCAGCAAGACCGGGAGATCCTGAATGACATTGCGGATCTCCACGGTCAGCTCTCGGCTCGTCGGTCTTGCTCTGCCGACCATCTCAGCCACTCTCCTCAACGCTCGGCACACCTTGCCGACCACTTGAGTCTGGTGCGGAGCGGATGCCAGCCGACAGGGCCAAAGGCCCTCGTGCGTCAGCAGTCCCGGCGGGCCACCGAACGTGCTGGCATGCGGAGGTCCTTGCCCGCGAAAGGTGCGTGCTTGGGCCGTCGCCACCTTCCTCATCGTCGTCCTTCCCAACCCCGCGCCAAGAAGGACCCGCTAGCACCGGTCGATTGGCCCGCCTCCTGCTACGCCCGCAGCCAGAACCCAGCTCAGTGGTTGCGCAGCGCCTGCTTCAGCTCCGACTTGTTCATCTTGGAGCGACCGTCGATGCCGATCTCGCCGGCACGTTTGCGCAGCTTGTCGACCGTCCAGTCGTCGTACGAACCGGACTTGCCGCCCTTGCGGCCGACGGCCTTGCGGGAGGTGTTGGCGGACGCGTTGGCGATCCGGGCCGACTTCTCCTTGCTGTTCCCATCGTCGCGAAGCTCCTCGTAGAGCTTCTTGTCCTTGACGCTCGGGCCAGGGCTCTTCTTTGCGGGCATGACGGGTCGGTAACCGTCCCGGGCGAGGTGCACACCCACCCCGCCCGGCAGGTCAGACCGCCGTCTGGGTCGGCTCGTAGCAGTCGTACGAGCCCGCTCGATGACTAGAGATCTGCCAGCACCGCACCCACCACGTCGATCGACTCGGCCGTGATCGGGTCCAGCACGAGCTGCAGGTGGGTCGCGCCGGCGTCCGCCAGCCCCCGCACGTGGTCGCCCAGGTCGTCGGGTGTGACCGTCGTGACCGTCGCGGCGTAGTCCTCACCCATCAGCCGGCCCGCACCGGCAGGCAGCGTGACCAGGACGGCGGCGGTCGCCTCGACGCTGCGGCCCTCCGGCATGACGGCGTCGACCTCGGCCTTCACCTCCGCGAACCGCTCGACCGAGTTGTCGTAGATGCTCCACCAGACGTTCCACGAGTCCACGACAGGCAGCCCGATGCTCAGCATCCGCGGGCTGTTCGAGCCGAGCATGATCGGCGGGCCTCCCTCTCGCACCGGCCGCGGGTCCAGCACGCAGTCGTCGACGTCGTAGAACTGCCCGTGGTACGTCGTACGCCCTTCCCGCAGCAGCGGCACGATGATGGCCAACGCCTCCTCGAAGCGCGACACCCGCCGGTCGTAGGGGAAGCCGAACGCGTCGAACTCCCGCCGGTTCCAGCCCGCCCCGAGCGCCACGATGAGCCGTCCTTGCGAGATCGCGTCGACCGTCGCGGCCTGCTTCGCCAGCATCGCCGGCGCATGGAAGCTGGTCGACGCGACGAGCGGCCCGATCTCCACCCGCTGGGTCACCGCCGCGATGGCCGCGAGGGTCGTCCAGGCTTCGTACGGCCCCCGCGTCGACCCGTCCGGCAGGTCGTAGACCAGGTGGTCGCCCACCCAGATCGAGTCGTAGCCGGCCGCTTCCGCCCGCCGCGCCAGGTCGAGGTACTCCGGCCACGGCACGAACCGCTCCACCTCGGGCAGCTGGACACCGATCTTGCACGGGCGGGTCATGTCGCGACCCTATTGGTTCCCCACCGTCGTGGCCTCGAGAGCCAGGTGTCGCTCCGCTGCCCGGGCGGCGGGATGGATGGCGATCGCCGCCACGGCGACGATCGCGGCGATGACCAGCCAGCCGGGCGTGCCCCACTCCATGGCGAGGAACGTGTACGCCGCGGGCGCCCACACCGAGCCCACGGTGTAGCCGAGCTGGGACACGCCTTGGTACTCGCCGCGTCGCGCCGGGTCGGACAGCTCGGCCTGGAGGCCCCACTCGCCTGCGGAGTCGAAGAGCTCGGCGCCGGTCACGGTGACGTGGCCGACCCACACCAGCGCGATCGTGACCCAGCCGATGGTGTCGTGGGTGACCAGGACGATGCCGCAGGAGAGCACGAAGAAGGCCGCGCCGCGGCGGATGGCCCGGACGGAGTCGGCGACGGTCACGATGCCGCGGGCCGCGGCGACCTGCAGGAGAACCGCCAGGACGGTGTTGGTCCCGAACAGCCAGGCCAGCAGCACCCGGGGTGCGTCGGTCTCCTCGACCAGCCAGAGGGGGATCACCACGTTGAGCAGCACCTGGTGGGTGCCGAGCACGCCGCCGAGGATGGACATCAGCAGGTAGCCGCGGTTGCGCAGCGCGCTGCGGCGTCCGTGCCCGTCCAGCGCGGTTTCGAGAGGAGACTCCTCGTCCACGTGCTCGACCCTGCGGGGCAGCCGGGAGACGAGCGTCGCGTTGAGCAGCAGCAGGGCGGCGGTGGCGACCGGGACCACGCGGACCACGTCGTCACTGTTGGTGGCCAGTGCCAGGCCCGCCAGGAGGGCGCCGAGGGTGTAGCCCACGTTGCGGGCGGCCCGGAAGTAGGCGTTGGAGGAGACCCGTTCCTCGCGGGGGAACACGTCGAACCGGTAGGCGTTGCGGGCCGACCGGCTCGCCGTCGAGACCACCTGTACGGCGACCATCACCGTCACGAACCCGACCATGCCGCCGGCGGCCAGCCAGGCGAGGTAGAGCACGGCCTCGATCAGGGAGCTGACGGCCCACACCCGCTTCGCCCCGAACCGGTCGCTGAGCTTGCCGAGGGGTACGGCGACCAGGAACGTGACGACGCCCGCGATCGTCAGGCCGAGCCCGACCTGGGCGGCGGAGAGCCCGACGATCTGGGTGAAGAAGACCGCGCTGCCGGTGAGGAAGACCCCGTCTCCGAACGCCGACAGGACCGACTGCGTCGAGAGTCGGCGCACGAGCGGGGTGGGACCCGCGAGCCGGAGCAGCCGCGGAGACAGATATCTCGACATCAAGATAATGCTAACGCGGGCGACGGTCGGTCACGCCACTGGTTTTACGGGTCCAGCGGCTCAGGACCGGTTGTGGGCGACCGCCTCCTGGATCAGGTCGCCGAAAGCGCCCTCGTCGAGCGCGTCCCCTTCTTGGAGGTCGATGGCGCGTCGCTTGCCCGCATCCAGACTGGCGTTGAACAGCCCGGACGGGTCGTCCAGCGAGGCGCCGTCTGCGAAGGTGAGCTTCACCTTGTCCTTGTAGGTCTCGACCGTGCAGACGAGGCCGTCGCAGGAGAACGTCGGGACACCGTCGGGATTCGAAGCCTTGCGCCACTTGGCTTCCTCGACCATGTCGGGCTCCGCCTTCATGATCAGGGAGCGCAGCTTCTCGACCGTCCCGGGCTGCCAGTCATCGCTCATGCGCCTTAGTGTCGCGCACGTGGAGTCGGACCAGCCTCGAGCTGGAGGCCGCTGCCTGTGCGGGGCGGTGACCTACGCGGTCACCGGCCGGCTGCGCGACGTCGTGAACTGTCACTGCCGACGTTGCCGGCGGTTCACCGGCCATCACTTGGCCGCG
This sequence comes from Nocardioidaceae bacterium, assembly GCA_033854925.1. Classification (GTDB taxonomy): domain Bacteria; phylum Actinomycetota; class Actinomycetes; order Propionibacteriales; family Nocardioidaceae; genus Nocardioides. Next base: position 12,359 of record JAWWPK010000382.1, read on the forward strand.
ACAAGTGCCGACGTCGGTAACGTCGAGATCGACGACGTCGAGGAGCTGCTCACCTGGTTCTGGCCGGTCGGC
>JAWWPK010000383.1:0-2969 GCA_033854925.1 Nocardioidaceae bacterium
GCGATCTTCGAGCGGCTCAAGGACCACCTCGACATCGGCAACGACGAGACCACCGAGGTACGCCAGGGAGACAAGGCGAGCGTCACCCTCGAGCACATCGAGTGCAACGCGGCCTGCGACTACGCGCCGGTGCTGATGGTCAACTGGGAGTTCATGGACAACCAGACCCCCGCCTCGGCCGTCCAGCTCGTCGACGACCTGCGCGAGGGCAAGGAGGTCACCTCCACCCGGGGCCCGCGGATCTGCACCTGGCGCGAGGCCGGGCGGGTGCTCGCCGGCTACCCCGACGGCCGGGTGGACGAGGGGCCGGGCGCCGGGCACGCGTCGCTGGTCGGGCTCGCGCTGGCCCGTGAGAACTCCTGGACCGCCCCGAGCGCCAAGGAGGCCAAGGCCATCGACAGCGGGACCGCCGAGACCAAGGAAGGTGCGGTCGCCCAGGCCGACACCTCGCGCGCCGAGACGGAGACCAAGCAGGAGGAGGGGAAGAAGAGTGACTGACACCCTCACCCCCGTCCTCACCGACCTCTGGGACGCCGACCAGTCGTGGAAGCTCGCGACCTACGCCGACCGGGGCGGCTACGGCGCCCTCAAGACCGCGCTGGGCATGGTGCCCGACGACATCATCACCGCGGTGAAGGACTCCGGCCTCCGCGGCCGCGGCGGCGCCGGCTTCCCGACCGGCATGAAGTGGTCGTTCATCCCGCAGGACAACCCGAAGCCCAAGTACCTCGTCGTGAACGCCGACGAGTCCGAGCCGGGCACCTGCAAGGACATCCCGCTGATGATGGCCAACCCGCACGTGCTCGTGGAGGGCGTGATCATCAGCTCGTTCGCGATCCGCGCGAACAAGGCCTTCATCTACATCCGAGGGGAGGTGCTGCACGTCATCCGGCGCGTGCAGGCCGCCGTCGACGAGGCGTACGCCGCGGGGCACCTCGGCAAGGACATCCAAGGCTCGGGCTACGACCTCGACATCGTCGTGCACGCCGGCGCCGGCGCCTACATCTGTGGCGAGGAGACCGCGCTGCTCGAGGGCCTCGAGGGACGCCGCGGGCAGCCGCGTCTCCGTCCGCCGTTCCCGGCGGTCGCCGGGCTCTACGCCAGCCCGACCGTCATCAACAACGTCGAGTCGATCGCCTCGGTCCCGAGCATCATCGAGCACGGCGCCGAGTGGTTCGCGTCGATGGGCACCGAGAAGTCCAAGGGCTACGGCATCTTCAGCCTCTCCGGCCACGTCACCAGGCCCGGCCAGTACGAAGCGCCCCTCGGCATCACCCTGCGCGAGCTGATCGACCTGGCCGGCGGCATGCGCGAGGGCCACCTGCTGAAGTTCTGGACCCCCGGCGGCTCCAGCACCCCGCTGCTGACCGACGAGCACCTCGACGTACCCCTCGGCTTCGAGGAGGTCGTCGCGGCCGGGTCCATGCTCGGCACCCGCGCGTTGCAGCTGTTCGACGAGACCACCTGCGTGGTCCGGGCGGTGCTGCGCTGGACCGAGTTCTACAAGCACGAGTCCTGCGGCAAGTGCACGCCGTGCCGCGAGGGCACCTGGTGGCTGGTGCAGACCCTCACCAAGCTCGAGCAGGGGATCGGCCAGGAGAGCGACCTGGACCTGCTGCTCGACCAGTGCGACAACATCTTCGGCAGGTCGTTCTGCGCGCTCGCCGACGGTGCCGTGAGCCCGATCCAGAGCTCGATCAAGTACTTCCGCGACGAGTACCTCCAGCACCTGGCCGAGGGTGGCTGCCCGTTCGACCCGATGAAGTCCACCCTCTTCGCCGACGAGCTGGAGCTGGCATGACCACGGCCCCTGAGAAGGCCGACGCGGCCCTGCCCGACACGGTCAAGACGGTGTCGCTCACCATCGACGGCATCCAGGTCAGCGTCCCGGAGAACACCCTCGTGATCAGGGCCGCCGAGCAGGTCGGCGTCCAGGTCCCGCGGTTCTGCGACCACCCGCTGCTCGCTCCGGTCGGTGCCTGCCGGCAGTGCCTGGTCGACATCCCCGACGCCGGCAACGGCCGCGGCTTCCCCAAGCCGCAGGCCTCCTGCACCCTGCCGGTCGCCGAGGGGATGGTCGTCAACACCCAGGTCACCAGCGCGGTCGCCGACAAGGCGCAGCAGGGGATCATGGAGTTCCTGCTGATCAACCACCCGCTCGACTGCCCGGTCTGCGACAAGGGCGGCGAGTGCCCGCTGCAGAACCAGGCCATGTCCAACGGCCGCGGCGAGTCCCGGTTCTTCGAGTCCGGCGGTCTCAAGCGGACCTTCCCGAAGCCGATCAACATCTCCGCGCAGGTGCTGCTCGACCGCGAGCGCTGCGTGCTCTGCGCACGCTGCACCCGGTTCTCCTCGCAGATCTCGGGCGACCCGTTCATCGAGCTGCTCGAGCGCGGTGCGCTCCAGCAGGTCGGCATCTATGAGAAGGAGCCCTACGACAGCTACTTCTCCGGCAACGCGATCCAGATCTGCCCGGTGGGCGCCCTGACCTCTGCCGAGTACCGCTTCCGCTCCCGCCCGTTCGACCTGGTCTCCACGCCGTCGATCGCCGAGCACGACGCCTGCGGCTCCGCGATCCGCGTCGACCACCGGCGCGGCAAGGTGATGCGCCGCCTCTCCGGCAACGACCCCGAGGTCAACGAGGAGTGGATCACCGACAAGGACCGGTTCGGGTTCCACTACGCCACTGCCGGCGACCGGCTGACCTACCCGCAGGTTCGCGATGACGACGGGGAGCTCCGCCCGGCCTCGTGGACCGAGGCGTTCGCGGTCGCGGCCCGTGGCCTGGCCGCGGCCGGCGACGGGGGTGGTGTCGGCGTCCTGCCCGGCGGCCGGATCACCGCCGAGGACGGCTACGCCTACGCCAAGTTCGCCCGGGCCGCGCTCGGCACGAACGACATCGACTTCCGCGCCCGGCCACTCTCGGCCGAGGAGGCGTCGTTCCTCGCCGCCCACGTGGTGCTCACCGG
>JAWWPK010000384.1:0-4195 GCA_033854925.1 Nocardioidaceae bacterium
GACGCGACCACCGTCACCGCACTCAACCCTGGCCACCCGGCCGGGACCGTGGACGTCTCGGTGACCACCGTCGGCGGGTCGGACACCCTCGTTGACGCGTTCACCTACGTCGCCGCGCCGACGCTGGCCTCGATCAACCCGACGGACGGCCCGGTCGCCGGAGGCACCACCGTCACCTTGACCGGCACCGGGCTGACCGGCACCACCGACGTCACCTTCGACGGCGTCTCCGCCACCGGTGTCGTGGTGGTGAACGACAGCACCGTCACCGCCACGACCCCGGCGCACGGTGCTGGTGTCGTCGACGTCTCGGTAACGACCCCTGGAGGTTCGAGCACACTGGCGAACGCCTTCACCTACGTGGCCGCACCGACCCTGACCACCGTTTTTCCGAGCACCGGCCCCGCCATCGGCGGAACCACGGTGATCCTGAGCGGCACGGGTTTGACCGGCACGACCACGGTGACCTTTGACGGCGTACCGGCCACCGGCCTCGTCGTGGTCTCGGACACCGAGGTCACCGTGGACACCCCGGCACACGACGCCGGGCTCGTGGACGTCGAGCTGACCACGCGCGGAGGCACCGCAACCCTCACGGGTGGGTTCACCTACCTTCCCTAGACGGGCAGCAAGATAAAGTCAGGCTTGACTGTTTGTTGGTCAAGCCGCCATCCTGACGGGGTGGCGAGCCAGGCGGCGGTGACGCGGGTACCGCAGGAGGAGCGCACCCGCGCGATGCGGGCGCGGCTGCTCGAGGCGACCCTCGAGCTGCTCGTCGAGAAGGGGTACGCCGGCACGTCGACCACGCTCGTCAGCCAGCGGGCCGGGGTGAGCCGCGGCGCGCAGCTGCACCACTTCCCGACCAAGCAGGACCTCGTGGTGGCCGCCGTCCAGCACGTGACCGAGGTGCGGGGCGCCGAGCTCGCGGCGGCGTCTGAGAACCTGCCGACCGGACCGAAGCGGACCCGCGCCGTCCTGCAGGTGCTCGGCGACCACTTCACCTCGCCCGTCTTCACCGCGGCACTGGAGCTGTGGGTGGCCGCGCGCACCGACCCGGGGCTGCTGGCCGAGGTCGCCCCCCTGGAGCTGAAGGTGGGCCGCGAGACCCACCGGATGACCCTTGATCTCCTCGGTGCCGACGAGTCGCAGCCCGGCGTACGCGAGCTCGTGCAGGCCACGCTCGACCTGGTCCGCGGGCTCGGGCTGGCCAACACGATCAGTGACGACCGGCGCCGCCGTACCCGGATCCTCGACCAGTGGGCCACCACCCTCGATGACGCGCTGGACCGCCGATGACCGACTTGTTGCAGGGTCTGCTCGACGACCTCACCGCCGAGGGCGACCAGCTCCGCGCGACCGTCGAGCGGCTCGGCCCGGACGGCTGGACCCGCCCCACGCCGGCGCCGGGCTGGACCGTCGCCACCCAGGTCGCGCACCTGCTCTGGACCGACGAGGTCGCCGTCCTGGCCGCGCACTCGCACGAGGGCCCCGCGCCCAAGCAGGCGTGGGACGACGTCGTGCTGGCAGCGATCAACGACCCGATGGGGTACGTCGACAAGGGCGCCTTCGAGATCGCCGAGCTGCCGCGCGACGAGGTGCTCCTCCGCTGGTCCGCAGGCCGGGTCGGCCTCCGCGACGCCCTCACCCGCCTGCCGGCCGGCCAGAAGATGCCGTGGTTCGGACCGCCGATGTCGGCGGCCTCGATGGCGACCGCGCGGTTCATGGAGACCTGGGCGCACGCCCTGGACGTCTACGACGCTGCCGGCGAACGACCGGAGCCCACCGACCGGATCCGGCACGTCGCTCACCTCGGCGTCCGGACCCGCAACTTCTCCTACTCCGTGCACCAGGAGGAGCCGCCGGCGGAGGAGTTCCGCGTCGAGCTGACCGCGCCCAGCGGCGAGGTCTGGACGTGGGGGCCGGAGGACGCCGCTCAGTCAGTCCGCGGCCCGGCGTACGACTTCTGCCTGCTGGTCACCCAGCGCGTCAACCGGGCCGACACGGACCTGGTCGCGGTCGGCGCCGACGCCGAGCACTGGCTCGGCATCGCGCAGGCGTTCGCCGGCCCCCCCGGCACCGGCCGCGAGGCGACGGCATGACCGAGCCCCTGGTCGTCGGCAACTGCTCCGGCTTCTACGGCGACCGGCTCTCCGCGATGCGCGAGCAGCTCGAGGGCGGCCGGCTGGACGTGCTGACCGGGGACTACCTCGCCGAGCTGACCATGCTGATCCTCGGCAAGGACACCATGAAGGACCCGTCGCTCGGCTACGCGCGCACCTTCGTCCGCCAGCTCGAGGACTGCCTCGGCCTCGCGCTCGAGAAGGGCGTGAAGATCGTCAGCAACGCCGGCGGCCTCAACCCGGCGGGTCTGGCCGACCGGCTGCGCGAGGTCGCCAAGGGGCTCGGCCTCGACGCCGCCGTCGCGCACGTCGAGGGCGACGACCTGCGCCCGCTGGACCTGTACGACGAGGCGCTGACCGCCAACGCCTACCTCGGCGGCTTCGGGATCGCGGCGGCGCTCGCCGCCGGCGCCGACGTGGTGGTGACGGGACGGGTGACCGACGCGAGCGTGGTGGTCGGGCCGGCCGTCGCGCACCACGGCTGGAGGCCGACGTCGTACGACGAGCTCGCCGGAGCCGTGGTGGCGGGGCACGTCATCGAGTGCGGGGCGCAGGCGACCGGCGGCAACTTCTCGGGCTTCCGCCGGCTGGTGCGGCAGGGCATGGATCCCGCGAAGCCCCTGGGCTTCCCGATCGCCGAGATCGCCGCCGACGGCTCCAGCGTGATCACCAAGCACGGCGGCACCGGCGGCGCGGTCACCGTCGACACGGTCACCGCGCAGCTGGTCTACGAGATCCAGACGACGCGCTACCTCAACCCCGACGTCACCACCCGGCTCGACACCGTCCACCTCGAGCAGGACGGCCCGGACCGCGTCGCCGTCTCCGGGGTGCGCGGCGAGGCGCCGCCGGAGCGGCTCAAGGTCTCCGTCAACCAGCTCGGCGGCTTCCGCAACCAGGTCGAGTTCGTGCTCACCGGCCTCGACGTCGAGGAGAAGGCCGAGTGGGTCCGCGAGCAGCTCACGCCGGCACTGACCGCGAAGGACGTCAGCTGGTCCCGCGTCGCCGTCCCGCCCCCGGACGCCGACACCGAAGAAGCGGCATCGGCCCTGCTCCGCTGCACGGTGATGGACCCTCAGCCCGACCCGGTCGGCCGCGCGTTCACCGGCCCCGCGGTCGAGCTCGCGCTCGCGTCGTACCCCGGCTTCACGATGACCACCCCACCGCAGCAGCCGACCCCCTACGGCGTCTACCGGCCCGAGTACGTCGACCGCGCGCAGGTGCACCACACGGTGGTGCACGCCGACGGGCGCCGTGAGGAGATCGACGATCCCACCGAGTTCTCGACCGCGGACCCCGGCGAGGGCCGGCGTCCCTCGCCGTACCCGGCCCCGGCCGACTCCCTCAACCGCCGGATGCCGCTCGGCACGTTCGTGCACGCGCGCTCCGGCGACAAGGGCGGCGACGCGAACATCGGCGTCTGGGTCGCGCACGACGGCGACCCCCGCCGCGAGGCGCGGGTCACCTGGCTGGCCAAGCTGATGAGCCCCCGCCGGGTCCGCGAGCTGATCCCCGAGGCCGACGGTCTCGACATCGACGTCTACGTGCTCCCCAACCTCGGTGGCGTCAACGTCCTCGTGCACGGCCTGCTCGGCCGGGGCGTGGCCGCATCGTCCCGGTTCGACCCACAGGCCAAGGGGCTGGGCGAGTGGCTGCGGTCCCGCTCCGTGCACATCCAGGAGGACCTGTTGTGACGACTGAGCCGCAGGGCGCGAGGAACGAGCGCGCTGCGTCGCGAAGGAGGGTCGAGCAAGCCGCGCGACCGAGGAACGAGGTCGCGACCGGCGGGTCGAGACCACCGCAGCCTGCGCTGGGGCCCGGCCATCTCGACAAGCTCGATGAGCGGTGGTTCCGATGAGCGAGATCCGTGAGCTGGGCGCCGAGTTCGTCCGCCGCGAGGTGGCGCCGTACCTCCAGGAGTGGGAGGACGCCGGCTCGATCCCGCGCGAGCTGCACCTGGCCGCCGGCAAGCAGGGGCTGCTCGGTGTCGCCTTTCCCGAGGAGGTCGGTGGCGGCGGCGGCACGCTGCTGGACTCTGTCGACCTGCAGGAGGCGATGTTCGAGGCGGGCGCCTC
>JAWWPK010000385.1:0-5931 GCA_033854925.1 Nocardioidaceae bacterium
CGCGAGATGGGGATGACCCCGGCCGAGGCGGTGCACGCCGCGACGTTCAACGGCGGCAAGGCGCTGCTCCGCCACGACGTCGGGCGGCTCACCGTCGGCGCGCGCGCCGACCTGCTGCTGCTGGACGCGCCGTCGCACGTCCACCTCGCGTACCGTCCGGGCGTGCCGCTCGTCGTCGGCACCTGGATCGGAGGACGCCCCGCATGGCCCTAGTCGCCCGAGTCGCCCGAGTCGCCGCGCTCCTCACGGCAGTGGTCCTGTTCCTCACCACTGCACTGTCGGCCCAGGCGTCGCCCGCGCGGCGGGACAATGCGTCCTGGTCCGGGCTCGACGTGTGGCACTTCCGGCTGAAGACGAGCCATGGCTTCACCTACCCGGTCTCGATCGACTTCGAGGGCAGCAGGCTCCCTTACCCCCGCCCGGGCGTCACCGCGATCGCGGCGACCGCCGACACCGCGGTCGTGCAGCTCACCGACTACGAGCAGGACGTCGGGCTGGGCCGGCTCGTCGAGCTGCCGGCGACCGGTGCGACCGGTCGGTCGCTGGACCGGCACCCACTCGGGACCGTGCTGGCCGACCCGAACGGTCACGTGGCGTTCTGGTCCGGGAGGCGGTCGGACGGGCCGCACCTGATGGCCCTGGACACCACGACCGGAGCCAGGATCGTCGGGCCGGCGGTGCGGTCCCGCCAGCGGGTCTTCGCCGTCGAGGGCAGCACGGCGTACGTCGTGGACGGGGTGTTCACGGCCGACCCGCGGACCTACACCTGGACGCCGGGACAGGCCGGCCTGGCCGAGCTCCCCGGCACGTTCGACCACGGCGGGATCATCAGCGACGTCTCCGGCGACCGGGTGCTGTCGTTCGACCTCGACGACGGGCTCTACGTCACCGACCCAGCCGGCACCCTGCTGCGGACGCTCCCGGTCCTCTTCGGCACCTTCAGTCCCGACACGGCGCATCTGGTCGGATACCGGGGCGAACGCGTCGCTCTCTACGAGACCGAGACCGGGGTCCGGGTGCGCCTGAGCGGGCTGCACGGCCGCTCCGCCTCGGCCGCGCGCTGGAGCCCCGGCGGCGTGCTGGTGGTCGACACCCTGCCGCGGCACACCAGCGGGGACGACGCAGAGCCGGTGCTCACCTTCGCCTGCTCGGCCACGGTCGGCCGGTGTCGGCAGCTGCCCGGCCGGGTCTACGTCGGGGCGCTGCCGTGGCTGCCCATGGGCGCTCTGGGCCAGTTCTACGACTACGTCCCGTCGTCCTAGGAGCGTCCCGCCCTAGGTGCGGGTGGGGCCGATGTGACGCATGAGGCGACCCCCGAGCGTGATCTTCGCCGGCGGTGTCGTATCTAAGGCACCCCGTTCGTCGCCCAGGTGTCAGAGATAAGGCACCTGCCCGATGTGGGTGCCTACCTCAGACGGCGATCTTTGTGATCACCAGGCAGTACCAAGACACCAACTGAGGAGCACACCAGCGATGGACTTCAACACCTTCGACACCTACCAGGCCGAGATCGAGTACCGGAGCAACCGGATCCGCAAGGACGTGGGCCGCAACACCGGCCGTCGCGTCCGGGTCCCGTTCGTACGCCGGCCCGCTGAGGCCACCCGCACCTCCCGCTGACGCCGCGGCCGAGCTCGCGTGAGCATCGACACGGCATCGGGGCCCGAGACCGAACTGGGCATGGTGCAGGACCAGACAACTGAACAAGGGATCATGGACGGTGTGGCCGTACACACGACCAGCCGGACCCTGATCGGCCGAGACGCCGAGCTGACGGAGATTGCTTCGCTGCTCGGCGTCCGGTCGTCTGCGGCCAGCGGCGGTCCCAGCGTCGCGGAGCCGCAGCACGTCGTGCTCTCCGGTGACGCCGGAGTCGGCAAGACCAGGCTGCTGGTCGAGCTGCGCGACCTCGCGGTCGAAGAAGGGTGGCGCGTGGTCGCCGGGCACTGCCTGGACTTCGGCGACAGCGCGCTCCCCTACCTGCCGTTCTCGGAGGTGCTGGGCCGGCTCCAGGCCGAGCTGCCCGACGTGGTCAAGCACGTGGCCGAGGCCCATCCCGCCCTGGCGCGGCTCCAGCCCGGGCGTCGCGTGCTGGTCGCGACCGACGGTGTCCCCGCCGCCGGCCGGGTCGAGGGCGAGAGCCTCGATCGGGCCGATCTGTTCGCCGCGGTGCACTCCCTGCTGGAGGAGGCCGCCGCGCTGTCCCCGCTGCTGCTGGTCATCGAGGACTGCCACTGGGCCGACCAGTCGACCCGCGACCTGCTCAGCTTCCTGTTCTCCCGGCCCTTCGAGGGCACTGGCGGCAACGGGGTGGCGATCGTGGCGTCCTACCGCGCCGACGACCTGCACCGCCGCCACCCGCTCCGCCGCCAGGTCGCCGAGTGGTCGCGGCTGCGCGGCGTCGAGCGGCTTCAGCTCGGCCCGCTCGGCGACGAGCAGGTGCGGCTGCTCATCGCCAGCCTGTCCACCGACGCCATCGCCGAGAAGGAGCTGAACGCGATCGTCCACCGCGCCGAGGGCAACGCCTTCTTCGTCGAGGAGCTGGTCGGCGCCGCCAGCGCGCCCGGCAGCTGGGTGCCGGACGATCTGGCCGACGTACTGCTGGTGCGGCTGGACCGGCTCAACGACGCCGCCCGGCACGTGGTGCGGGTGGCCAGCGTGGCCGGCCGCAAGGTCGCCCACGACCTGCTCGTCGCGGCGTCCGGGCTCCCGGCCGTCGAGCTCGAGGAGGGGTTGCGCCAGGCGGTCGAGATGAACCTCCTGGTCCCGGGCGACGGCACCTACTCCTTCCGGCACGCCCTGCTCGGCGAGGCGGTCTACGACGACCTGCTGCCCGGCGAGCGGGTGCGGCTGCACGCGCAGTACGCCGAGGCGCTGGGTGAGGGCATGGGCCGCGGCACCGCCGCCGAGCTGGCCAGGCACGCCCGGCTGGCCCACGACCTCGACACCGCTCTCGACGCCAGCATCCGGGCCGGCGACGAGGCGATGACGGTGGCCGGCCCCGACGAGGCCGCGCACCACTACGAGCAGGCGCTCGAGCTGCTCGCCGACCCGGCCCGGCGCGCGACGTGCGACATCGATGTCTCCAAGCTGGCGGTCAGCGCCGCCGAGGCGCTGACCAGCTCGGGCCAGCCGACCCGGGCCGCCAAGGTCCTGGCGGAGCAGCTCGACCAGCTCGCGCCGGACGCCCCGGACGCCTGGCGGGCCAGGCTGCTCGCGGCGCGTGCGGACGCCCTGATGCTCACCGAGAACGTCGACACCAGCCCCCTCGACGTGATCCAGGAGGCCGTCGACCTGCTGCCCGAAGGAGTGGGTGGGCTGCGGGCCAAGGTGCTGGCCACCCAGGCCCGGGTGCTCTCCGGCTACGGCAAGTACGACGAGGCGCAGGTGGCCGGCCTCGACGCACTGGCTCTCGCCGAGAAGCTGGACCTGCACGAGCTGGCCTCGGACGTCATCACCACCCTGAGCAACCTGAAGAAGGCCGGCCCCAAGGACGCGCTCCGGTCAGCGCTGGTCGAGGCCGTCCACCGCGCGGTCGACACCGGCGCCACCCAGGCCGAGCTCCGCGCGCGCTACTTCCTGGGTCGGTCCTACGAGGACTGGGGCGAGTGGGCGCAGGCCGAGACGTGGTTCCGCAGCGCGGTGAAGGCCGCGGCGGACGCGGGCATCCCCTACGCACCGTGGGGCTTCGAGTCCCGGTGGCAGCTGGCCTGGATCAAGAGCGTCGACGGCGACTGGGACGAGGCGCTGCGGCTGACCGACACCGGCGGCGAACAGATCCCGCCGATCCCGTCCGCGCTGGTCGAGGGTGTCGCCCTGATGGTCGAGGCCGGCCGCGGGGAGCCGGTGGCCGAGCGGGCCCGGGCACTGCGCCGCTACTGGGAGCTCGAGGGCGGTGTCGTGATCAACTCCGTGGTCGCCGAGATGGCCGACGCCGCTCAGCACGACGCGCCGGCCAAGGTGATCGCGGTCTACCAGGACGCCGTCGCAGTGCTCAGCCGGATCTGGCACGAGTGGTTCAGCGCCCGCATCCGGCTCGCGGCCATCGTGATAGGCGCGATAGCCGACGCGCTGCCCCGGCTCAGCGGCGCCGAGCGGACCGAGCTGCTGGCCGAGGTCGAACGCCTGCACGGTGAGGGGCACACGGTGCTCAACAAGTACTCCGACCCCTCCGGCCACTGGGGTCCCGAGGGTCGGGCTTGGACCAAGCGGCTCGACGCGGAGACGCTCCGGTCCCGCTGGCTGGCCGGCATCGACGCGCCGCCGCAGGAAGCGCTGGTCGAGGTGTGGCGCGAGGCCGAGGTGCTGTTCGAGGAGTTCGGACACGTCCACGAGCTGGCCACCGTCCGCGCCGTCCTGGCCGGCATCCTGCGGGCGACCGGCGACACCGCCGGTGCCCGGGAGCTCGGCGACCAGGCCCGAGAGGTCGCCCACCGGCTCGGCGCCAAGCCGCTGCTGGAGCGGCTCCGCGCCCAGGGCAGCATCCCGGCCCGGGCCGACGGGCCCGCCTCGGACACCCTGACCGCCCGCGAGGCCGAGATCCTCGCGCTGGTCGCCGAGGGTCGCTCCAACGGCGAGATCGGCAAGCAGCTGTTCATCAGCGCCAAGACCGTCTCGGTGCACGTCTCCAACATTCTCGGCAAGCTCAACGCGTCCGGGCGGACCGAAGCCGCGGCCATCGCCCGCCGTCGTGGGTTGATCGACTGAGCGGTCCGGTTGCCGCCCGTTCACGGACCCGGGGTTGTCCGCAGGTGGCGTGGGTACTTCACTGTCCTCACACCCAGCCGATTCCTTGGAGGAACGATGAGCGACGACGCCCTCGACGACGACGACATGACGACGACCCCGGCCGAAGGCGCCCCTGACGGGGGCGGCGACGCGGACGGCACCGACGGTGGCGACACGGACGGCACCGACGGCGGCGACACGGACGGTACGGACGGCGGCGACGCCGACGGCACCGACGGCGACGCGACCGACACCACCGACGGGGGCGCCTCCTGAGCGCTCTCGACCTGCTGACCGGTGACGCCCAGACTTTCCGCGAGAAGGTCTGGGCGTCACAGGTCCACCACCACAAGGTCGACCCGGCCGAGCTGGCGGCGTACTTCTCGCTGGAGGATGCCGACCGGTTGCTCACCGCGACCGCGATCCGTACGCCGAGCGTCCGGCTCGTGCGCGATGGCACGGTGCTCCCGGAGAAGGGCTACACCCGCGGCGCGACGCTGGCCGGCCGGCCGCTGACCGGGCTGGTCGACGGCCGGACCGCGGTCGCGGAGTTCGGCAACGGCGCGACCGTGGTCTTCCAGGGGCTGCACCGCTCGTTCCCGCCGCTGGTCGACCTCATCTCGGAGCTGGAGCTGGAGCTCGGCCACCCCTGCCAGGCGAACGCCTACCTGACCCCGCCGGGGTCGCAGGGTTTCGCGGTGCACTCCGACACCCACGACGTGTTCGTGCTGCAGACCGCCGGCTCCAAGCAGTGGGAGCTCCACCTGCCCGACGGCGACGAGGAGCCGTTGCTCGAGCCCGGCCACGTGATGTACCTGCCCACCGGCACGCCACATGCCGCCCGCGCGCAGGACAGCGTGTCGCTGCACATCACCATCGGCATCAAGCAGCTCACCTGGCGCGGTCTGGTCGAGCGCTCGCTGAGCTCGCTGGCCGCCAAGGTCCCTTCCGAGCATCTCCCGGCCGGCTACCTCGACGACCCGCAGGCCCTGGCCCACCAGCTGGGCAGGCACCTCTCCGACATCGCCGACCGGCTGCACTCCGTCGAACCGACCGAGGTGATCGACGCCGAAGTGCGCCGATTCCTCACCTCGCGGCCACCGCGGCTCGAGGGGGCGCTGGTCGACGGACTCGGTCTCGACGCGATCGACGACGACACCCTGCTGCGCCGCCGCCCCGGCCACCCGTGCGTGCTGCTCGACA